>JAENXG010000499.1 GCA_016649675.1 Methyloceanibacter sp. | reverse complement strand
TCCGGTCGTCACTCCGCGCTGGCATTCGGCGATGAAGGCGGACGCGTTCGCGTCGCGTTCGGCGACGGCTTTCGCCAGTGGATGGTCCGGCGCGATGGCGAGGAAGCTTGCGCCGAACAGCGTATCGGGACGCGTGGTGAAAACCTCGATCAGATCGTAGCCCTTGGGTGCGGTCCCTTTGACCGTCTCGAAGCGGATGAGCAGGCCTTCCGAGCGCCCGATCCAATTCGCCTGCATCAGCCGCACCTTCTCCGGCCAGCGATCGAGATGGTCGAGCGCTTCGAGCAGGTCTTTGGCATAGTCGGTGATCTTGAAGACCCATTCCGGCTGCTCGCGCTGCTCCACGAGCGCACCCGAACGCCAGCCGCGGCCGTCGATCACCTGCTCATTGGCGAGCACGGTCCGATCCACGGGGTCCCAATTGACCTTCCGCGTCTTGCGGTCGACGAGGCCAGCTTTCAGCATGTCGAGGAACAGGCGCTGCTGCTGGTGATAATAGGCGGGTTCACAGGTGGCGAGCTCGCGCGACCAATCGATGGAAAGCCCCATGCTCTTGAGCTGGCCGCGCATGGTGGCGATGTTGTCGTAGGTCCATTTGGCGGGATGGCTGCCACGCTCTATTGCCGCGTTCTCAGCCGGCAGTCCGAAGGCGTCCCAGCCCATGGGATGCAACACGTTGTGGCCCTTGGCGCGCATAAAGCGGGCGACGACGTCGCCCATGGTGTAGTTCCGCACATGCCCCATATGGATGCGGCCGGAAGGGTACGGGAACATTTCAAGAACATAGTATTTTGGGCGCGGGTCGTTCTCGGAGGCGAGGAAGATGCCTTTGCTCTCCCACGCTCTTTGCCAATGCTTCTCGCGTTTGGGCGCGTCGTAGCGTTCCGCCGCCATGGGTCTCGCCTGTTCGTGACACCGCTCTTGCGGGCGCAATCGAACTCAAATGGTGGGAGTGGTCAAGTTCCGCTGTGTCGACAGGCTTGCTAGATAGACAGTGATGAGTACCTCTGACGTCGAAGTCTCAACGCGGCTGCGCCTGGTGCAGGAAGAGATCGCTCTCGCGGCGGAAGCGGCGGGGCGCGATCCGGACTCCGTCAAGCTGGTCGCCGTGACCAAGACCGTGGCGCAAGCGGTCATCGAGCAAGCGATCGGCGTCGGCCAACGCTGCTTCGGCGAGAACCGGGTGCAGGAAGCGCATGCCAAATGGCCTGCGCTGAAAGAGCGCCATCCCGACATCGAGCTCCACCTCATCGGACCGCTGCAGTCCAACAAGGTGCGCGAGGCGGTCGCCTTGTTCGATGTGATCGAGAGCCTCGACCGGCCGAAGCTTGCGCGCGCTCTCGCCGAGGAGATGGCGCATTCCGGAAAGTGCCCCCGCCTCTTGGTGCAGGTCAATACCGGCGAGGAGCCGCAAAAGGCCGGCGTGCTTCCGGTCGAGGCGGACGCTTTCGTTGCGCTTTGCCGCGATACGTTCGGGCTCACCATCGAGGGCTTGATGTGCATTCCGCCCTTCGAGGAGGAGCCGGCGATGCATTTCGCGCTGCTCGCCAAGATCGCCGAGCGGCTGGGCCTGAAAGGACTGAGCATGGGCATGAGCGGCGACTTCGCGCGGGCGATCGCCTTCGGTGCCACCTATGTCCGCGTCGGCACCGCCATCTTCGGCGCGCGTGTGATTTGACTAGCGCAGCACCGCAATTGCCGACCCTGACTTCGCCTCGGCGAGCAGCGCCAGGAGGTCGCTGCGCGTCAGCGCGATGCAGCCTTCGGTCGGCGTATAGCCCGGACGCGCGAGATGCACGAAGATGGCGCTGCCGCGGCCTTTGACGCGCGGCCGGTCGTTATAGCCGAGCACGAGCACGAGATCATAAAGGTGATCCGCGCGTTTCAGTCCTTCCG
>JAENXG010000477.1 GCA_016649675.1 Methyloceanibacter sp. | reverse complement strand
TCCTGTGGGCCTACCGTGCGGGGGATTCCAATATGCGTTCGGCCTGGATTTGCACGCGCAACGACGTGCTCGGAAATCTCGCGGTGCTGCTAGCCGCGCTAGGCGTCCTCGGCACGGGTACCGGCTGGCCGGACGTGACGGTAGCCGCGATCATGGCGGGGCTCGCACTCCAAGGGGCCTGGGTCGTTCTCAATCAATCGCTGGCCGAGCTGCGCATTTCGACGTCTCCGACGCCGGCCGCGTAGGAACGGCGCAAGCCTCGATCTAGCCCAATGCCCACGCTCATAGCCGTTCCAGGCCGGCAGCCCAAAACGACCGCGACATCACTTGTGGGGCACGTCCGCTAAGGGTCAAATGCAGAAGCGGTACCCTGAATCCGGTTGGTCCGGTCTCACCTCTAAATCGGACATTGCCCGTTCCATCGTCTGTCGACGATGCTGGGCGAGTGCGCGGGTGGTTGTATCCAGGAGAACTTGGGATTTGGCGGGATTTGGTGCCCAGGGGCGGACTGCCCCGAGTCAATCAAATCAACGCCTTAGCAAAAGGTGGGACACTCGATCTTCCTACACGATCATTATGCTTTCCGGCGCGGGCGTCCCACCGCGAGCGATCCTACTGCGACGACGTCAGTGCCTGAAGATGCTCGTCGGACTCGAAGGTACTCATGTTTCTATGTGAGCACCTTCGATAGAGTTGAGCACCTTCGCGCTGACGTCCGAGAGAAGCAAGGAAGCGGACATTGGACCCCGCCGCTTCAATGTCGCTGACGTGCCAGAAGCGGACATGGTGCTGGGGCCAAAGGTGCCCGCTTCGAGGCCGCTCATGACCCCGTCACTTGACCCTATAGGCGTCGGGGTAGATGATGTATTGCCCATGAACCTTGCTCGCGCCTTTCTGGTCTCGTTGATCGCTGTTTCGGTCGCAATGGTGCCGCTAGCGGGCGGCATAGCGCGTGCCGAGGCAGATCGAATGTCTGCCACCGCCATGCCGTCGGATTGCTGTCCCCACGGGAAGCCTTGCCAAAAGAAAACCTCCGACGACTGTGGGTCCATGGCGGGATGCGCGCTGAAGTGCTTCAACTTCTCTGGTGCGCTGGCGCTAGGCGTGGTCGTTAGGCCTGTCCCGGCGGCTGACCTCGCGCCTGTCCTTGCCAGCCTGATATTCCACTCGAACTCGACCGTACCACTCCTCCCTCCTCCTCGGGTCTGATCCTCTCAAACTGAAGAGTGACTCGCGCGGGACATGCTCGCGCCTGCCGCGTCTATGCGCCTGTCAGCGCGGGACGTGGCCAACCCGAGAGGAGATTTAGACCATGATTTCAAGAGCGATCTTGATTGCCGCAGGCCTTGCGGTCGCTGCTGGCTTTGCCACGCAGGCACTCGCCGGTGCCAACGACTACAGCTTTGAGCCGGTCAAACCGGAGCTTCAGAAGGGCGACGCCACTCTCGCTGTACGCCTCGTGCAGAAGGCTACCAGCAAGCCTGTTGCAGATGCCGTGATTGTGCGCAGCCGCATCGACATGGGACCTGACGGCATGCCTACGATGGAGTCGCCCCTTACGCCTGAGCCAAGCAGCGAACCCGGCGTATATAGCTTCAAGACGAACTTGCCGATGGCGGGGCATTGGCTGCTTAGCATCGCAGCAAAGGTGCAAGGCGAACCCGAGACGGTCGTAGGCAAGATCACCTACACCGTCACGCCGTAGGCCGCCCATGAGCCGGCTGCGCAGCTTTGCCGTCCTCGGGCTAGGGCTCACGGCAGGGGCGGCAGGTCATTACCTGTACGCCCCCCCGCCGCTTGAGGTGGCGAGTCTATTATCCGCTTGGCACGGCACGGCCCCTGCCGCCGAGCGGAAGGTTCTCTATTATCGCGACCCGAGCGGCGCGCCTTATTGGTCCGCCACGCCCAAGAAGGACGCGAGCAGCCACGACTTCCTTCCCGTTTATGACGACGAAGAATCGTCTTTCGAGCCTTTGCTCCAGAAGCCGCTCGCATCCACGACATCAACAGGGGAGCGCAAGGTCCTCTA
>JAENXG010000245.1 GCA_016649675.1 Methyloceanibacter sp. | reverse complement strand
GCTTCGTCTTGAGAGTGGAACGCGACGGCATCGACAGTTCTCGAATATTTCGGTGTGCGCCAAAGGGCATCAGCCGAGGGGGCGAAGGCGCGTGCGACGACAAAACGAGGCGAGCGAAATCTTGGATCTTGCCACCAGTCCGGGAGCTCGGACGCCTTGTCGGAATCGGGGTAAGCGTGCTCGAAGATTGACCGCATAAGGCGCTCCGCGCCGGGCGGAAGCTCCCTTTCAAACACCTCCAGGCTGCCACCCACGGGGAGGTAAACGTTGTGACCCTCCTCGATTTGCGGTCCCGGCAGCATCCAATGTGCCGTTGCAACGGCAAAGGCGATCGCCAGGGCAATGAGCCAGCGGCGCTGCTCAGACCGGACGCGCCCGAAGCAGACCGCCATCACGGCAACTGTCAGCAGCAAGAAACGGAAAAAGTCATTTACCGGGAGGCCGAGCACCAGGAGAATGAGGGCCAGCACCGCGAGCGCGGATAAAACGGGCCTCACCCCGACCAGACGCGAAACGCTCGGCCCTTTCATCGTGCCCGGTGCTCCGCGATCAGTTCGGCGCCGTGATCGGCAGGCCGAATTTGGCGGCGAGCGCAACCAGCGCCAGGCAACCGCCAAGGACGTAGCTGACGGGGTCGCGCAGAACGAACATCACCGGATCTGCGTCGACGATATCTCGGTTAGCGAGAATCCAGATGCGTCCCACGCCATAGGCGAGTATTGGGCAGGCGAGCCATAGAATCCATGGATCTCGGTAAAGCTGCCTGACCACGTCGCTGTTCACGTAAAGACTGAACACGAGGATCGAGATCAGACCGCTCGCGACCCCAGCGCTGCCAATAACGTTACGATCCCGCAATAGGTAGCCGCGCCCGGTTCCATCAGCCCGGTCGGTACGAAGGGTTGCCAATTCGATGTCCCGTTTCATCAAGGCAAGGCTGAAGAACAGGAATTGCGTGAAGGACAAAAGCCAAACGGAATAGTCGAGACCGGTTGCCGCGTATCCGGCGATGACTCGCAGCCCGAAAAGGAGGGCAATGACAACGACGTCAAGCACCAATATCCGCTTCAGCCCTGCCGAGTAGGCGAGAGCCAGTAGGGTGTAGCAGCCGAGCACGGCCAAGAAAGACCAGCCGAGGCGCAATGCAATAAGATAGACGGCCAGGATGAGCAAGGTCGGCGCCAAAAAATAACACCACGTGGTCGATAATGCGCCCGACGCAAACGGCCTTAGGCGCTTTGCCGGATGGTTCCGGTCAGTTTTGAGATCGACGACATCGTTGATCAGGTAAACCGCCGATGTTGTGAGGCAAAACGCTACGAACGCCACCAACGACGCGCCGAACAGAGAGACCTCGCCGAATTTTTGACTGGCGAGCGCCGGCAGAAAAACCAGCAGGTTCTTTGGCCATTGATGGATGCGTATGGCTTGCGCCAATAAACGGGCCAGCATTGCTGCGTTTCCCCCTAGGAAATCGGAGCTTCTACGGGGATAGATCGCTTAAATCAAGCGCATGCTCAGAGGGGGAATTCGCCCTCATGAGGCGCGCTTTTTGCGGTCCATCAGTTGCCAGATCATGGGCGTGAAGATGAGTTGCATCGCGAGCGGCATCTTGCCGCCGGGGCAGACGATCGTGTTCGGCCGCGACATGAAGGAGTCGGGCAACATCGACAGGAGATAGGGGAAGTCGATGCCCCTCGGGTTCCTGAACCGGATGATGAGCATACTTTCGTCCGGGCTCGGAACGTCACGCGCGACGAACGGATTCGAGGTATCGACGGTCGGTACCCGCTGGAAATTGACGTGGGTCTGCGAGAATTGGGGACAGATGTAGTTTATGTAGTCAGGCATGCGGCGCAGCATCGTGTCGACGATCGCCTCTTGCGTGTAGCCGCGCACCATCTTGTCGCGATGGAGCTTTTGCACCCATTCGAGGTTGATGACCGGCACGACGCCGATGAGGAGATCGGCGTGCTGCGCGACATTGACCGTCTCGGTGACGATGGCTCCATGCAGCCCCTCATAGAAGAGCATGTCGGTGTCTGACGGGATGTCCTCCCAGGGGGTGAACGTCCCTGGCTTCTGTTGGTGCTGGGCGGCCTCTTCCTCCTCGTGCAGGTATTTGCGCACCTTGCCCGTTCCCGTTTTGCCATAGACGCGAAACAACGTCTCGAGCTCCTCGAAGAGATTGGCCTCCGGACCGAAATGGCTGAAATGCGTCTCGCCCTTCCCTTGCGCCTCCTCCATCCTCGCCCGCATGTCATCGCGATCGTAGCGATGAAAGGCATCGCCGTAGACGATCGCCGCCTTGACGCCCTCGCGGCGAAAGATCTGTTGAAAGGTCGTCGTCACGGTGGTCGTGCCCGCCCCTGACGAGCCTGTGATGGCAATGACCGGATGCCTGGCCGACATGTCTTCCCTCCGTCGAGCGCGCTTTCATCTTATGTGAGCGGGGGGTCGCCCGATACGCAAGACATTCCTAAGCGAGATCGCGCCAACCGAGAGCTGGTGGGATCGCGTAGGAATGGCGTCAGAGATGGCTGGGCAAGGTCAGAAATTGATCCCGAGTTTGGGAAGAAGCCAGACAGCCAAAAGATAGAGCACCATGGTCAGCGCGCATGAGACCGCAAGCGCGGTCCAGAATGCAAAACCATGCCGCAGCAGCGCGGGCAGAACGAGGAACATTGGCAGCGTTGGCAGCACCAGCCAGAACGTCCCTTCCGACAGCGCGGCGATGCGCTCGCTGTCGCCGGTGTCGCGCCATAGCCAAATCATGGCGAGTATGGACAGGAGCGGCAACGAGACGAGCAGCGCGCCGTAGGTGGGGCTGCGCCTCGCCGCCTCTGAGGCCGCCATGATGATGAGTCCGGAAACCGCCGCCTTGACGATCAGATAGAGCATCTACGCTGGGCTCATGAGAGAGGCGGCGGCGCTAAAATCCCGAGCGGGGGGTCCAGGCGCGCATGCTCGGAGGGTAGTTCGCCTCGGGAAACATCCGCTGCAGCGCCTGAGTTTCGTAGTCGCCCTTCTGATACGGCACGAAACCGAAATAGAAGCTGTAACCGCCGGGGTGCCCGGGAGAGTAGTAATAGGGGTAGATGGGAGGACGTCCGCGCCTATAGATGCGAACCGGCTCGGCGATGGACGCAGGGCTGCCGAAGCCTGAAGCAAAGGCGGGCGCGGCACTCGCGGAAGCGATCCCGCCGCAGAGGGAAAGCCCGAGCAGGCTCACGACCGCCAGGGCCGGGCCCAGGGTCTTGGCAAAGGAAAAGAGGGGCATGCGATTCTCCGATCTCTATAGTGAACCTAGCGAAGGGCGGTCGCCGTCGCAATAACCTGGCATGAAGGGATGGCGAAAAGGCGTCGTGTCGATCAGGCAAAATGACCTATGAGCGGGTCGATCCAGCTCGGGATCGCGCTGGCGCTGATCCTGATGATCGCCGCCTTGACCACGAGTTTTGCCTTTCGGGCAGGCCGAACGGGCGCCGAGCCCATCATCAGGGCAAGCTTCAAGCAGCTCCAGACCGATTGGTACCAGGTCGGCATGAGCGTGACCAACCGGGCGCCTTATCGCCTGGCGGGGGTGTCGCTGCGGCGTGTGCGGCCACGCTCGGCGCGGCTCATGGCGCCGATCACCTCGCTTAGAACGCGGCAGGGCGACTTCCAGGTGTGGTCCGACCCCGCCACCGATTTAGCGACCACGAGCATTCCCATCGACCTTGTGGTCGGACCGCACGAGGCGCGGCACGGGAGCATTTCGCCAGGCTCAGAGGCGCATATGACGGCGTGGCTGTTCCTGCCGGAGAAGAGCGAGCCCACGCAGCTGACGCTTGAGTTCGTCTTCAAGGATGGCGGCGGACATCTGCGGCACTACCGCTTCATCGCGACTCGCGTGCGATAGCGCGCCAGCCGACGTCGCGTCGGCGGACGGCAGTTCGCTGTCAGCTGGCCGCGATGGCGAGGAAGCGGTCGATCATGGCGTTGACTTGCTCCGGCACTTCGAGCTGGCAGAAATGGCCCGACCCCACGACATGGCCAAAGCGGAGCTGCGGCACGAGCTCGCGCAGCCGCGCGATGTCGGCGCGC
>JAENXG010000145.1 GCA_016649675.1 Methyloceanibacter sp. | reverse complement strand
CGCACCACGGAAGCCGCGGTCTCGTCGCAGCTCGTCTCGATGCCGAGCACTGTGAGAGGGGCGTCTTTGCCGTAGATAACCATGGCGCTTTCTATAGCGTGTGAGACGCTTGATTGAAGGGGGCGGCGAAACGGGTCATAAACCGCAGCGACATTGGCCCCCTTAGGCCAATTAACTCAAGGAGTTCAGCTTGCCGGCCCGTCCGCTCCTGATTGGCACCCGCGGCAGCCCGCTTGCGCTCTGGCAGGCGCGCCATGTGGGGTCGCGCCTCATCGCGGCGCATGGGCTTGGCGAGGCCGATGTCGAGCTCAGCGTCATCACCACCTCGGGCGACCAGATCAAAGGGCCGCTCCGCGACTTCGGCGGCAAAGGCCTCTTCACCAAGGAGATCGACGAGGCGCTGCTTTCCGGCGACGTCGACCTCGCCGTGCATTCCATGAAGGACCTGCCGACCGTGCTGCCGGACAATATCTGCATTGCCGCGGTGCTTCCCCGTGCCGACACGCGTGACGCTTTCATCAGCACCAAGGCGCCCTCGCTTGGCGAGCTCCCGCACGGCGCCGTCATCGGCACGTCGTCGTTGCGGCGCGCGGCGCAGGTGCGGCGTCTCCGTCCCGACCTCCGCGTCATCGACTTCCGCGGCAATGTCGAGACGCGGCTGCGGAAGCTTGGCGAGGGACTGGCCGACGCAACGCTGCTTGCTCTCGCCGGGCTCGAACGTCTCGGGCTTGCCTCGCACGTCACCTCCATTCTCTCGACCGCGGAGATGCTGCCGGCGGTCGCGCAGGGCGCCATCGGCATTGCCTCCCGCACCGACGACCCCAAGACGCGCGCTCTGCTTGAGCCGCTGAACGACGCGCGTTCTGCCACAGCCGTTGCTTGTGAGCGCGCCTTCCTTGCCCGCCTCGACGGCTCCTGCAAGACGCCGATCGCCGGCCTCGCCGAGATCGAGGACGGCATGGTGAGCTTTCGTGGAATGATCCTCACGCCCGACGGCACGGAGTGGCACGAGATCGGGCTGACGGGCGCTGCCGAGCACGCAAGAAGCATCGGCACCGATGCGGGGGAAGAGCTGCTCGCCCAGGCGGGCCCAGAGTTCCTCGCGAAGCTTGGCTGATGCGTCTTCTCGTCACGAGGCCGGAGCCCGATGCGAGCCTCGAGGCCGAGAAGCTTGTCGCGCGCGGCCATGAGCCGGTGCTCGCGCCGCTTCTTGCCATTGAATTCGTTCCTGGCGTGACCTTGGAACTTCCCGGCGCGCAAGCCCTGATTGTTACGAGCCGCAATGCGTTGAGAGCGCTCGCCTCCCATTCGGAGCTTGAAGCGGCGCGCAAGCTGCCCCTCTTCGCCGTGGGCGAGGCGACCGCCCGGGCCGCCGCGAAGCTCGGCTTTGCCGAAGTCACCAGAGGTCCCGGAACGGCGTCAGGGCTGCCCGAGTTGATTCGCGGAAAGCTCAAGCCGGAAGGCGGCAAGCTCGTGCATCTCGCCGGCGAAACGCTCGCGTTCGACCTGAAATCGGCGCTTGAGGCCGAAGGGTTCAGCCTGCGCCAGCCGGTGCTCTACCGGACGGTCCCGGCGCGCGATTTTCCCGCTCAAGCCTTGAGCTTACTCAAGGCGGGAAAGCTTGACGGCGCGATCCTTATGTCGCCGCGCACGGCCAGGATTTTCGCGCTGCTGCTCGACCGACACGGCGTGGTAACTGAAGGCAAGCGTCTCGTTTGCTATTGCCTGTCGCAGGCGGTAGCAGAGGCCCTGGAGGCGCTTGGATTGAGGGTGCGCGTGGCGCTTCATCCGCGCGAGGAAGATGTCCTTGCGCTCCTGGACTCCGAGGCGGCATCCTCGTAAGGCACGCGACTCTGCTGAAGGTTTGAAGGTTAGAGCGAGATGGCAGACCCTTTCGGCGATCAGGACCAGAGCCCCGGTGGCGCGGGCAAGCGCCCGGCGCCGACCATCGAAGGCACCGCCACCGAGCTGTCGGTCGAGCCGGCCGTTGATGACGCGGATCCTGCCGCTTCAGGGTCCGCCGAGGCAGGTTCTGCCGATCCTGAGCCAGAACCCCAAGATCAAGATGAAGGCGAGGAAGGCCAGGCCTACATCGCCGGTCGTGCGGCTGAATCCGACCCAGCGGAGTTTGGCCACCCGCCGGCCCAGGCGAGCCTGTCCGAGCTCAAAAGCTTCGTGACACATCTTGCGGCAGGGCTGCTGGGCGGCCTTGTCGGCGTCGTCGCTCTCGCCTTTGCCTGGGGCGGTCTGCCGGGTGGCAAGGCCGTCGGCCCGGCACCTGACGTGACCAAGCTCGAACAGCGGGTCGCCAAGCTCGAGGGAGCGCCCGCTTCTTCCGGCGACGCTGAAGCGGTTGCCCAGCTCGACACCAGGATCAAGGCGCTCGAGGGCAGCGCCAAAGAGGCATCGCCTGAGCTTGCCGGGCTGACCAGCCGCGTGGCGCAACTCGAGACGCAGCTGAAGGCCGTGGCCGAGGCCGCCAAGGAAGGCGGCTCCGTCGCCGACGCTGCCGCCATCAGCCAACAGATCGCCGATGCCGAGCAGAGGCTGCAAGCCAAAATCGACGCCGCCCTTGCCGGAGGCGAGGACGTTAACGCCTCGAACATTCAGGACATGCAGGGTGAGATCGCCGAGCTCAAGGCCAAGATCGGGGCCCTGGCGGATGCCGAGCTTGGGACGGGCGATACCACTGACTTGGAGCCGCAGATGGCGGCGCTTTCCGATCGGATGGCCAAGCTCGAATCCGCGCTGTCGAGCAAGGAGACGGCCGGAACGAAATCAGCGGCGGTCGCCATCGCCTTCGCCAATCTAAAGGGGGCAGTCAGCGAAGGCCGTCCCTTCGCGACCGAACTCGCCACCATAAACTCACTCTCGCCGAGCGCGGGCGATTTGGGCGTCCTGCCTGCTTATGCCGAGAAGGGAATTCCGACACTGCCTGAGCTTACGCGGTCCTTCAGGTCCAGCAAGGACGCAGCCCTTGCCGCGGCAGCTCCGGCCTCGGACGGCTCCATCCTCGCAAATTTGATGGCGAGCGCATCGTCGCTCGTCAAAATCCACCGCGTCGATGAAGCTGCCACCGGAGAGGGGCCCGGCGCGGTGCTCGCAAGAGCCGAGGCCGTGCTCGACAAGGGCAACCTTGCCGGCAGCGTGAAGGAGGTCGAGACTCTTGACGGCGCTCCTCGCGACGCCTTCTCGGTCTGGCTCGACCAGGCGCGCGCCCGCCTCGGCGCCGACGGTATATTGAAACAGCTCGAAGGCCTCCTGCTCGTGTCGGTGGGCGGGGGCGCGGAGCCGGCAAAACCTTAAAAGCGATGATCCGTATCCTCCTCTTCATCCTCGGTGTGGTCGCGGCGGCCCTTGGGCTTGCCTGGTTCGCCGACCGTCCCGGCACCGTCAACGTCGAATGGCTCGGCTATCAGGTCGAGACGAGCGCTTTTGTCGGCGCGCTCGCGGTCGCTGCCGTGGTCGTGCTGCTGCTCCTGATCTTTGCGGTGTTGCGCTATCTCTTGACGCGTCCGGCTGCCATTGCGGCTTACGCCAGGGAGCGGCGGAAGCAGCAAGGGTACGACGCGCTGTCGCGCGGACTCTTGGCTATTGGCGTCGGCGACCGCGCGCTCGCGCAACACTATGCCGGCATTGCCGCGCGCAGCCTCCCGCGAGAGCCTTTGACGGCACTGCTCAGAGCGCAGGCCGCTCAGCTCAAGGGCGACCGGGGCGCGGCAAGACGCGCCTTCGAGGCCATGCTCGACCAGCCCGAGACGCAGCTTCTTGGCGTGCGCGGTCTCTTCCTCGAAGCAAGGCGGAGCAACGACAACGAGGCGGCGCGGGCTTTGGCCGAGCAGGCCGTCAAACGCGATCCGAAGCTCGGCTGGGGCGTCAATGCACTGTTCGACATGCAGGCCCACGCGGGCGACTGGGAAGGGGCCCTGAAGACGCTCGCCATCGCGCGCCGCAACGGCCATGTCGAGCCTGGCGCAGCAAACCGCCGCCGCGCCGTGTTGCTCACGGCAGAGGCCCGCGATGCTGAAGCCTCCGGCCCCGACAAGGCGCTTGCGCTTGCGAGCGAAGCCTTGCGGCTCGCGCCGTCGCTCGTGCCGGCCGCCGAGATCGCCGGCCGCATTCTTGCCTCCAAAGGCGAGAGCCGTCAGGCGTCGCGCCTCGTCTCCCGCACCTGGAAGCTCTCGCCACATCCCGACCTTGCGCTCGTCTATGCCTTCGCCAAGCCGGGCGAGGCTGCGCGCGACCGACTGAAACGCGTGAAGCACCTGGCAAGCCTCGCCGCGGGCGACATTGAAGGGCACATCGCCATCGCTAACGCCGCGATCGAGGCCCATGACTGGCAGGAGGCGCGGAACGCGCTGGCGCCCTATCTCGAGGGCCGCCCGTCCGCGCGCATCTGCTTGCTGATGGCGCGGATCGAAGGCGGCGAGCTCGGCGACAAGGGACGCGAGCGTGAATGGCTCGCCCGGGCGTTGCGCGCGCCGCGCGACCGTGCCTGGATCGCCGACGGCTATACCTCCGATCGCTGGCTGCCGGTCTCGCCGGTGACCGGTGCCGTCGATGCGTTCGAATGGAAGGCGCCGGTCGATGCCATCGGCCGCGGCGACGACACGCTCCTGATCGAGGAACGTCCTGAGCGGGTGGTGCAGGTGGCAGCGCCCGCGCTCGCTTCGCCGCGGACCGAGACGCCGCCGCTGCAAGATGCCGGTGACGTGGTCGAGGTCGGAGCGGCTGAAGGCAGAGACGGCCAGGGTTGGGAAGCGCGGCAATCAAAGTCTGCTGCGGAAGCAACGACTCGTTCGACGGCGGAGCAAAGGCTGAAGCCCGCGATCTTCGTGCCGGCGCGGCCCCCTGACGACCCCGGTGTGGCGCAGACCGAGACCGACGAAAGCCCCACCTCGCTCGAGCGCTTGCGCGCGGCACAAATCCGCTGATGCAAAGGGTTGTTTCAGGGTTGGCGGCCTTCTTGCGCCATCCCGATATTGCCGTTAAGCACGGGGGACGTTTCCCTTTTCGCGCGCCGAATAAGATATTTCGGGCTGTGCAAGCCGCTGTAGCTCAGGGGTAGAGCAGGGCTTTCGTAAAGCCAAGGTCGGGAGTTCAAATCTCTCCAGCGGCACCATTTTCAGGGTTCTAAGATCCCCCGGGGGCTACGACGGATCAGTTATTGGAGAGGCATGAAACCAGCTCCAGTTTTCTTCCTAACCGGACGGCGTTTAGCTTTGTGCCAGCTCCTGTCATTCGCTGTCGGCCAGACAGCCGTCGTTATCTGGAGCTTGGCTTTCGTCGTCGAGACGTCGAGACGGTAGCCCATGTCGAGGCCTAGTCGAAGTCCTGCTTTATGAGCGGTTGCCAACTCCCATCGACGTTATGCATCGAAAGCCACAGACCTGCCGGACCTGTCCTCGTTCCAACGATCAGCATGAGAAAGCCAGGAAGTTCGTGCCCCCACTCTCGCGCCAGCGCGGCCGCCTCGTGCCAAGTCGGCTTCGCGCACGGGTCGCGCCTCGCGTGGTACCGGCATCCGTTTCTAGTTTTTCGACGAACGTCGAGAGAGCTGCCGGAGCAGACGCATAGCCAGCCATAAGAACACGGCTAGCACCAGGAGCGTAGCGAGCGGCGCAGCGAGAGCCAGAAGAGAGACTACAAGTGCGCCACCGAGCTCCGCGGTCGCGATGACCGGGTTGCCGAGGGTGCCGGTCAAGACGGTGGACTTCGCCCTGAGAACCGCGGTCACGCCTTGTATGAGTCCGGCGACGCCACCGCCCGCGATGACGGCCGTCGACCATTTCACCATCGGCGGCAGGTCGGTGATGACCGCCGCCGATACGACGGTACCCGCGATAACCGCAGCGGGTGTCGCTAGGGTGTCGAGCAGGTTGTCGACGCCTGGAATGTAGTAGGCGAGGATTTCTGCCAGCGCTGCCACACCGAGCAATGTCAGGGCCGACGGCGTTCCGAGCCATGCGAAGCTATCGCTCAACGGGAGATGCCCGGTATAGGCCGCCGCGCTCACAATGAGCATGGGCAAGAACACCCGAAAGCCGGTTGCCGCGGCCAGCCCGACCCCGAGTGCGATTGATACGGCAAGATCAAAGTCCGACATCGAGCTCTCGAGGCGTATGAAATCCCAAAGCCGCCGGGTGCCGGAACATCTAGGCGATTTGCCGCGGGTGCGCGG
>JAENXG010000439.1 GCA_016649675.1 Methyloceanibacter sp. | reverse complement strand
TTCGCGGCTTTGACTGGCCCGAAATCGAGCACTGCTCTGGTCTGAGGCGCGAGGCGATCGAGGCTGCGGCCGACGTCTATGCGCATTCCAACGCGGTGATTGCCTGCTACGGAATGGGTCTCACTCAGCACCGATCAGGCGTGCTGGCCATTCAGATGCTCAGCAACCTTCTGCTGATGCGCGGCAACATCGGAAAGGCCGGCGCGGGTATCTTTCCAGTCCGCGGTTACTCCAATGTGCAGGGTCAACGGACCGTAGGAATAACTGAAAAACCTGAGGCTGCGCCGCTGGATCAGCTTGCCAAGCAGTATGGCTTTGAGCCGCCCCGCATGAAGGGCCTCGACACAGTGGAAACGTGCCGCGGTATTCTTGACGAAAAAGTGAGCGCCTTCGTCGGTCTCGGCGGCAATTTCATTCGTGCAGTGCCGGAGACGGTTGCCATGGAGCAGGCTTGGCGGACGTTGCCCCTGACGGTCCAGATTCTCACTAAGCTAAATCGAAGCGCTGTCGTCCATGGTCGGCAGGCGTTTCTGCTTCCTTGCCTGGGGCGTATTGAGATCGACCGTCAGGTGACTGGCAAACAGTTCGTCACGGTAGAAGATACGACAGGCCGTTTTCATGCATCCCACGGCCAAGTCGAGCCAGCAGGGGCCAACATACAATCGGAACCTAAGATTGTCGCCGGTTTAGCCGAGGCCACGTTGCGCGCCAACAGCCATGTTGACTGGGAGGCGTGGAGCAACAATTACGCATTGGTCCGCGACGCCATTGCGGAGACCTATACGAAAATCTTCCCCGATTTCAATGCCAGGATTGTAAAGCCAAAGGGATTTGATCGGCCGAATCCTGCAAGGGAGCGCGTATGGACTACGGCGACCGGCAAGGCAAATTTCGTTGCTCCGAACTGCCTTTCCGAAGATCCAGATTTGGCGCGACGAAGTGAAGACGTGCTGACGCTGATCACGGTACGGAGCAACGATCAGTTCAACACGACCATTTACGGCTACGAGGATCGTTTACGGGGAATCTACGGTACGCGGAAAGTCGTGCTCATGCATGATGACGATATGGCTCGGCTTAGCATCTCCGACGGCGAGACCGTGGACCTTATCGGCGAAGCCGGCGACGGTATCGAACGTCTTGTGCGTGGGTTCCGGGCAACTAGGTACGACGTCCCGCGCGGCAGTTGTGCAGGCTACTATCCGGAATGCAATCCTCTGCTTCCTCTTTGGCATCACGCTGAGCGAAGCCACGTCCCCGCGGCAAAATCGATCCCGGTGCGCGTCCGAAAGACTTAAGGTGCTAAACTCGACAGCGTGCGGCGCTCACCCCGGGGAAACCAACTTCGCGAAAGCAGGAGGCTAAGCATGCCAGATACAACGATCAAGAAGGTGGAGGCGCGTTCCTCACCGCGTGGAGAAATGGGCCAGAAGTATCTCGTCGCCGGTAAGCGCGTTTCGATGCGCCTCTGGGTGCAGGAACCAGGGGGTAAGGTCAAAGCTCCCACAACGAGGGAGTACGAAACCGTCGGCTATGTCATCTCCGGCAGCGCAAGACTCGATCTGGAAGGACAGACTCTGAATTTAAAAGCCGGAGACTCATGGTTGGTCCCGGCGGGCGCCACGCACCAATACACGATTCTCGAGCCGTTCACGGCCGTTGAGGCGACAGCGCCACCGGCCGAGGTCCACGGTCGCGATACGCCGGCCTGAGCCAAGACAGTGGATGATCGTCGTGAGTTGCCCATTTTTGGTCCTTGACCCTGTACGGCAACGCGGGCGTGACTAATGCCCTACTCCATTATTGGATCTGCAAGAGGCATCTTGCGGATCGCCCGCACTGGAGCAGCTGGTGAGATCAGAGGACACACAGCCACCGGACTCAACCGGCCTTGCCTATGCGCTGCCGGCGGAGACCGTGCTGCGGCAACAAGAAGTAAGCTCCGCTTTCGGCCTCACCGAGCAAGAAGCGGCATTGCGGCTCAAGCGTCACGGCCCGAACACGCTTCTGACGCACCCACAGCGGTCGGCCGTCTCGATTATCGCCGACCAGATCAAGAGCCCGGTGGTATGGCTGCTCGCGACAGCTGCCGCAGTTGCCGCGCTGTTCCGCGACTGGACGGAAGCAATCGCCATTCTGCTCGTGCTCGTCATCAACTCGCTGATCGGCTTCTTCACCGAGCTCCGCGCGGTGCGCTCGATGGAGGCGTTGCGCAAGCTCGGCTCCCGCTCCTCGCGGGTGCGGCGGGAGGGAAAGCTGAAGACCATACCGGCAGAGCAGGTCGTGCCGGGCGACATCGTCGT
>JAENXG010000554.1 GCA_016649675.1 Methyloceanibacter sp. | reverse complement strand
GGCCACCCTCATCTACAGTTTCCAGTGGGCCATTGCTCAGCTTGGGCCTTCGCTCCTCACCCTCGCCACGGCTTCGAGCCAACCGCCATAGCGTGCCTCTCTCTCGGCCTCGCTCATCTTGGGCTCGTAGGCCGAAGCCGGCTCCCAGGCTTTCGCCAGCTCCTCGGCATCCCCGAAAAAGCCGACCGCCTGGCCCGCGTGGTAGGCGGCGCCGAGCGCCGTCGTCTCGGGGTTCCGTGCAACCTCGACTCTTTGCCCGAGAATGTCGGCAAGCCGCTGCATGAGCCAGGCATTGCCGGTCATCCCGCCATCGACCCGCAAGCTTGGCGGCGCCGCGATGCCGCTCACCGCCATGTCGCGGCCCATGGCGGTCAGAAGGTCGCGGGTTTGGAAGGCGACCGCCTCGAGCCCTGCCGCGACGATATCGGCCTTCGATGCGGCGCGGGTCATCCCGAGGATCGCGCCCCTAGCGTTCGCATCCCAGAAGGGCGCGCCAAGTCCCTGGAAGGCAGGAACGAGATAAATGCCTGATTTGGGATCGGCCTCTTTGGCTAACGTCTCGCTCTCTGCCGCCGACGCGATCAGGCCGAGACTGTCCCGGAGCCACTGCACCGTAGCGCCGGCCATGAAGATTGCGCCCTCCAAGGCGTAAGCGCGCTTCTCCTTGAGCTGGTGAAAGATGGTCGAGAGCATGCGCGTGGCGGACGCCACCTTCTCCTCTCCCGTATTGGCGAGAACGAAGCAGCCCGTGCCGTAAGTGGCCTTGAGCATGCCCGGCGTGAAGCAGGCCTGCCCGTAGGAAGCGGCCTGCTGATCGCCGGCAACGCCTCTGATCGGGACAGCCGCGCCGAAATGCTCGTGCTCCGCGACCCCGTAATCGCTCTGGCAGTCGCGCATATCGGGCAGCATCGCGCGCGGCACGGCAAACCGATCGAGCAGCCGCTCGTCCCACCGCCCCGACCTGATGTCGAAGAGCATGGTGCGGGCCGCGTTGGTCGCGTCCGTGGCGTGCAGCCTGCCGCCGGTGAGCTTGAACAGGAGAAAACTGTCGATCGTGCCGAAGCACACCTCGCCTGCCCGCGCTCGGGCGTCGAGGGCGGGCACATTGGCAAGGAGCCAGGCAAGCTTGGTCGCCGAGAAATAGGGATCGATGACGAGGCCGGTCACCTCCGCGACGTGTGCCCCCCAGCCCTCTTGCGTGAGCTCGGCGCAAAGATCGGTGGTGCGGCGGTCCTGCCAGACGATGGCGTTGGCAAGCGGCTTGCCTGTCGCCCTTTCCCACACGACCGTGGTTTCGCGCTGATTGGTGATGCCGATGGCGGCGACCGATTGCACGCCCACGTCGCTGAGCACGGCGCGGCCGGCCTGAAGCACCGAGCGCCAGATCTCCTCCGGGTCATGCTCCACCTGCCCCGGCGCTGGATAGATTTGCGTGATCGGCACCTGCGCCATCGCGCAAGGCCGCGCCTTCGCGTCGAACAGAATGGCGCGCGTGCTCGTCGTCCCCTGGTCGATGGCGAGCACGTAAGCGCCTTGGCTCATTGGGCGTCCGGGCTTCCCGTCTGGCTTGCGATCCAGCCGCAATATTCGTCGCTGCCGCCGTCGGTTGGCAGTACGAGCAGCG
>JAENXG010000330.1 GCA_016649675.1 Methyloceanibacter sp. | reverse complement strand
TCCCTGTGGAGATTAAAGGCCGAAAAGGGCCGGAGATGTTCGCGAAGGACGAGCACAATCGACCGGACACCACGGTCGAGGCACTCGCCAAACTGAAGCCGGCGTTCCGGAAGGACGGAACGATCACCGCCGGCAACGCGCCTGGGCTAAATAGTGGGGCCGCGGCGATGATCGTGGCCGATCGAGGTTTCGCCGAAGGCCACGAGCTAGAGCCGATGGGGCGCCTCGTGGCTTACGGTGTCGGTGCTGTGGAACCCGGCATGTTTGGCATGGGGCCAGTGCCGGCTGTTCGCCAGGCTCTCGAACGTGCGGGCTGGTCGGTCAAAGACATCGACCGCGTAGAGATCAACGAAGCCTTTGCCGCCATCGCCATTGCTGTCTATCGCGAGCTTGGCTTTGCCGAAGAGATTGTAAATGTCGAGGGCGGTGCCATTGCCCATGGTCATCCGATAGGGGCGACGGGTGCTGTCCTCGCGACCCGGCTTCTCCATTCGATGAAGCGCGACGGCCTGAAACGTGGAATTGCAACACTCTGCATTGGCGGCGGTCAAGGGATCGCATTGGCGCTGGAGGGGATTTGAATACGAGCAAGCACTTCGTGCAGATCGCGACGACGTAATGGGTGTGCGCAGCGCAGCATTAATCTGGCATGCCAAGATCAGATGGAAGACCGTCCGGATGTGACGCGGAGAAGCCTATGGCAATATCAGAGAGACGCGCGGTAACGGTTCTCCTCACAGAGGAACATCTAGGTAAAATGATCGAGGATCATCTCCTGAAGGAGGATGAGTTGGGTGATCGGCTCAAGGTCGCTCGCATCGTGCAAAAGCTGGTGGACACTGCCTTGGAGCTTCCCGACAGGCCATGGCACGATTGGGATGAATGGGTGAAAGGGCTTGAATGATCGCTGCACCTGATATGCGAGAGAAAGCAATTAATGGATAAACCAATTGTCCCCGCGTCCACGTCGTTGTCGGACCACCGCCAAGCAAAAAGGGAACCGCGCCATGACTCTCAGCCTCCAGCAGGCGGCGAGCGAGTTGGCGGAAAAGATTGCCGCTCTGCCAGCGCTCCACCCGTACGCCGGAGCGGTAAGAAGGAACGTCTATCTGTTCACGCCAACAGAAGCCGAGCGCGACTTGATCGTCCTAGCGTTGCGCACATTCGCCGCAGCGTCCCCTCCGAACAGGAGTTCATGATGAGGGTGCCATGAAGGACATGGCACGGACATTGGCCGTCACCACTCCACTCTAAGACGCTCTCCTTGCCCCGCCTTTAAGCGAGCGCTGGACTCGTGGAGAACCTCAGCCGCTTTGACCCCCCGAGTCCGCTTTGGGTCAGTTGCGGACCCGCCCGCGAGCGGCTCATCAGGCACTAAACGGACGTGCCGACCGCGCCGAGTGATGTCTGCTGCTTGGGGAAGAGCGGACGCATCGGAGTCGCGACTCTACTTCCGCTAGTGACCCAAAGCGGACGTATGCGCCTCATCTTCACCCCAGGCTACGAGTTGGTTCTTGCCCGGGCTCGGAACGAAGGCGATGAGGAAGTCCAGGTCGTTCCCACGCAACCCGGCGATGAGCCTGGGTCCATCTGCCAGTTGAAAATGGCGCAGCAATATGCTCCGGCACGCGGGAATGACCTGTGACAGAATGTGGAGTCTCGCGAAGAAATGTTGGAAGAAAATTTATTGTATCAAAGGCGCTCTTACTCGCGCATCATCCGTCAGCCCACAGGCCTTGTAGTTATGTTGCGTCGTTACGATCGGCTTCTGGTAACCGCGAGCTGTAGCATCATCGTCGCCCTGATGGTGATGGCACTTAAGTATCTTGCGTATCGGATAACAGGTAGCGTTGCCCTCTATTCCGACGCCCTCGAAAGCATCGTCAATCTGATCACGGCTGCCGTGGCTTTGTGGGCCGTCTGGCTGAGCGGCAAGCCCGCAGACGCGCAGCATCCGTTCGGGCATTCCAAGGCGGAGTACTTCTCGGCAGTTCTCGAGGGCGTGCTGATCGTCGTCGCCGCCCTGATCATCCTGCACGAAGCTTATGGAGCATACTTCAATCCGCGAAGCCTCAATGCTCCAATCAAAGGCATGGCGGTGAACGGACTAGCAACCGTGCTCAACTCGGGATGGTCGGCGTTCCTGATTATAAATGGCAGACGTTGGAGATCCCCCGCATTAGTCGCCGATGGACGACATCTGTTGAGTGATGTGGCGACATCGATCGGTGTGTTGATCGGTCTTGGTTTGGTGCAACTCACCGGGTATGTCGTTCTCGATCCGCTCATGGCTGCAGCGGTTGCGCTTCACATTTTGTGGTCCGGCTGGCATGTGGTCCATGACAGCATCGACAGCCTGATGGACCGATCCGTCGACAGCCGCATGGAAGGCAAAATCCGCGAGGTCATATCAAAAGACGCGACCGGTGCGCTGGAAGTCCATGATTTGCGTACTCGAGGTGCTGGCCGGATCGTCTTCGTCGAGTTTCATCTCGTCGTTCCCGCCATGATGACGGTCGCGGACGCACATATTATCTGTGATCGCCTCGAAGCGGCGCTGCACGAGAATGTCAGGGATTGCCGGGTCACAATACACGTGGAACCGGAAGGCGAGGCCCGTCATAGAGGCGTGATTGTCGTATGAGACTTCGGCCCGTAGGCGCCGTACTGGGCACACGCAGATTCTCATTCGATACACGCGAGGACCGGTGCTGCGAGAGGTGCGCAGTCGCTCTCGATCATCGTCTCGAAGCAAGCCCCTCACGTGCCGCCGTGACAGCGATCCTATGCCGACCGATGCCGCCGCTGAGAACCACGGCGTCGCCGATTCTGACGCTCGCCGGTCCCACGGTCCTGGGGCGAGGATGCGGTCGATACTGGGGGTCGAGGAAGATGCATGAGACGCATCTATTAGCCTGAGTACTATTCATTTCATGCATATCTTCGATTGCCATAGCGTCTCAGGCACTGGTCGATGCTGCCGCTTAGGCGGGAACTGGGGGTTGAAATGGATAACACAGGGACCGGCTCACGCTGGAGTCGCGTCTTGGTGGCGGCAGCCAT
>JAENXG010000097.1 GCA_016649675.1 Methyloceanibacter sp. | reverse complement strand
TCTCCCGCGAGAGAGGGCCGAGGCTCGTGCCGAGATCACTCCGAGTTGGCGAGGCGCTTGGTGATCTTCGCCACGTGATGACCCTGGAAGCTCGCAAGGTTCAGCTCCTTCTGCGAGGGGAGCCGCGAGCCGTCGGGCGCGGCAATGGTGCCGGCGCCATAGGGCGAGCCGCCTCTGACCTCGCTGATGTCGGGGAGATCGGGCGCGGAATAAGGGAGGCCGACAATGATCATGCCGTGATGCAGCAAGGTAAAATGAAAGGAGACGATCGTCGTCTCGTTGCCGCCGCCGGTGGAGGTCGAGGTGAAGACGCTGCCGACCTTGCCGATCAGCGCGCCCCCGACCCACAACGGTCCGGTCTGGTCGAGGAAGTTCCGCATCTGCGAGGTCATATTGCCGAAGCGAGTTGGCGTGCCGAAAATAATGCCGTCGTAATTGGCCAGCTCTTGCGGGTCGGCGAAGGGCGCTGCCTGATCGACCTTCATGCCGGCGGAGCGCATGAAGTCTTCCGGCATCAGCTCGGGCACGCGTTTGACGCTGACATGCACGCCCTCGACGGCGCGCACGCCATGGGCGACGGCATAAGCCAGTGTCTCGGTGTGTCCGTAGGAGGAGTGATAAAGAACGAGCAGTCGCGCAGTGTCAGCCATCGATATTGCCCCCGCATGCTCTCAAAGGAGCGTGGCCTATAGCCCCTCCTCGTGTGCGTTAAGTGTAGCAGACTCAAAGGTGTGACGAGAGGCGATAACAGTTGGTGAACTTGGGCGATTTCATGAAACTTGGCAATCGGGCGCACGGAATTGTCCCGAACGGCTGGACCCGCGTCCCGCCCCATGTTATGGCAGCGCCGCCATGTGGACGAGGATCGAACTCAAGACGCTTCACCGACGACGAGGGCGCGCGCTTCTTGCGCACACCGCCTAGCCCTCGCCGCTGACACCTCGCCTGTCTCACTCAATTTGGCTCTGGTGCCCATGTCGCGGTTGAGGGATTCCCTCTCGATCAGCCTTTGGGACCTCAATCCATGTCCTCCTCAAGCCTTCAGATCCGCCTCGAAACCGACGGCGACGGCCAGGTGCTCTCGCAGCTTGCGGCCGCCGCCTTCGGTCCCGGCCGCTTCGCCCGGACCGCCTATCGGGTGCGCCAGGGCATAGCACCGGTCGCGGCGCTTTGCCTCGCCGCCTGGCTCGACGACAGGCTCGTGGGAGGCATCCGCTTCACTGCCATAAGGATCGGCGAGGAGGACAGCGCAGCCCTGCTCGGGCCGCTCGTCGTCGACCCGGCGGAGAACGGCAAGGGCCTTGGCCGGGCGCTCATGGAGGAAGGGCTGTCGCGGGCGAGGGCGGAAGGCTTCGGCTTGGTGCTGCTTGTGGGCGACTTGCCCTATTACGGGCGGTTCGGCTTTGTGCCGGTCCCCTTTGGACAGATCACGCTGCCCGGCCCGGTCGACCCCAACCGGCTGCTGGCGCTCGAGCTTACCTCAGGCGCGCTCGCCCGGTCCGTTGGACCAGTCAAGGCCTACGCGCGCTAATGCCCCTCGCGGAACCAGGTTGCGGCCAGAAGCCCGAGCAATAGGCCAAGGGCAAGGAAGCCGGTGAAGAGCGGGAACAGGCGCACGCCCTTGACGTGATAGGCGTCGCGCTTGTGCAACCCAAGCCAATCCTCGCCATGCATCACGTGGCCGCCGCGGAGCATCACGAGACGCGGCAGCTCGCCCGCATCGGCCTCGTTGCGGCCGAGCCAGAAGCTGCCGCCGCCGGTCTCGGCGAGGAGAGGGGCGAGCACCTGGTCGGTCGCGGTCACAGCGGCGAGTTCCCGCGCATTGGCGTTGCCCACCGTGACCACGCTGGCGAGCTTGCCTGAGCCCACACGATAGACGCCCTGCTCGCTCACGGTCATGGCCTTCCGCCAGAGCCCATGCTCGCCCTTGTCGAGCGTGAGGGTCTCCTCCTTGCCGGACGGCGCCGTCACCGTGACCTGATCGATGTCGTCCTTGATCGAGCGGCGCTCGATGGTCAGCGTCTGTCCCCGGCTCGTCGCCTTGAGCGTTTCCTCTTCGAGGTCGGGCTCTTTCATCAGCCAATGGGCGAGCCGGCGCAGCAGGTCGGTATAGGGCCCGCCGCCTTCATAGCCGCGTGCCCACAGCCAGCCGTGGTCGGAGAGGAGCAGCGCCACCCGGCCCTCACCACGCTGTCCGATCACGAGCAGCGGCTTGCCTTGGGCGCCCTGCATCAGCACCTCGGCGTCACGTGGTTCGGCCTCGACGACGCGGAACCAGCGTCCCCAGGAGGGTTCATCGCCGGCCGAGCCCGGCAGATCGGCGGTGACCGGATGCTTCTGACCAAGCTCGGTGAGCTTCGGCTTGAACGCCTCCTCGACCACGCGACCGGTCGGCGCCGCCGGCAGGATCTGGCCGAGCGGCGACCGGTAGAGGCTGAGCGCTGAGGCGTAGTCTTCGCCTGCCGAGACGAGCACGGCACCGCCCTTCTCCACGTAATGGGCCACATTCTCGAGATAAAGGAGCGGCAGCACGCCGCGGCTCTGATAGCGGTCGAAGATGATCAAGTCGAACTGATCGAGCTTCTCCTGGAACAGCTCGCGGGTGGGGAAGGCGATGAGCGACAGCTGATTGATGGGCGTGCCGTCCTGTTTTTCCGGCGGACGGAGAATAGTGAAATGCACGAGGTCGACCGAAGCGTCAGACTTGAGCATGTTGCGCCAGGTGCGCTCGCCGGCATGCGGCTCGCCGGAGACGAGCAGCACGCGCAAATTCTCGCGCACGCCCTCGACCGTGAGCACCGCGCGATTGTTGACGGTAGTGAGCTCGCCCGGTGCTGCCTCGGCCTCGATCTCGACGATGTTCGGCCCGGCGTGGTCGATGGCGACCGGGATCTCGACCTTCTCGCCGATGCGGACGCCGCGCGTCGTGGGCGCCTGGCCTTGATGGGTGACGGTCAACTTGACCGAGTTAGCGTTCCCCGGCGTCGTCTCGGTGACCTTGACCTCGATGTCTTGAGAGCTGCCGACGATGCCGAAGCGGGGCGCGGTCATGACCTGGAGCCTGCGGTCGAACTCGCCCGGCTTGCCGGTCAGAAGCGCATGCACGGGCGCGTCGAAGCCGAGCGCCGAGGCAGAGCCCGGGACATCATGCACCTCGCCGTCGGTGATCATGATCACGCCGGCGAGGCGATCGGGCGGTACGTCAGCGAGCGCCTGGCCGAGATCGGTGAACAGCATGGTGCCGTCGCGCTCGCTGTCGGCCGAGGTCGAGGCGGAATGCACCCAGCGCACGTCGAGATTGGGAAAGGCCTTGAGCTTCTCCTCAAGGCTCTTGCGGATGGCCTCGGTCCGCTTGGTGCGATCGGCGATCGCCTGGCTCTGGCTGTCGTCGACCACCACGGCGAGAACGTCGTTGAGCGGCTCGCGATCCTCCTGCTTCAGATGCGGATTGGCGATGGCGAGCAGAAGGAGCGCGAAGCTCAGGAGGCGCAAAACGGCCCCTCGGCGGGAGCGCCAGAAGAGCGCCAAGAGCAGCACGGCGCCTGCCGCGCCAAGGCCCCACAGCACGGGCCAGGGCACGAAGGGGAGAAACTCGACCGACCAGCTCATCGCATCATTGTCCCAGGCGCTCGAGCAGGGCAGGGACGTGCACCTGGTCGGCCTTGTAGTTGCCGGTGAGCGCGTACATCACGATGTTGACGCCGGCACGGAACGCCATCTCGCGCTGCACCTCGCCGCCGGGCACGGCGGGATAGATCGGCCGGTTCGACTCATCGAGCGCCCAGGCGCCGGCAAAGTCGTTGGAGGTGATCACGATCGAGCTCACCCCGTCGGTGCGGCGTGCGCGCTCGCTGCGCTCGGCATCGTCGGCGGCTTCGGCCTCGACCCAGAGCGAGCCGCCGTCGAAGCGGCCGGGGAAGCTCCGCATCAGATAGAACGATTTGGTGAGGACGTGGTTCTCAGGCACCGGCTCGAGCGGAGGAATATCGAGTTGGCCGATCAGGCGGTTCAGCGCCTTGCCCGCGGCGCCGGCGTCGGTGATCGCCGTCTCATGGTCGCGCGTGTCGAAGATGATGAGGCCGCCCTGCTTCATGAAGGCGTCGACCTTGGCGAGCGTGGCGTCGGAGAGCGGATCGGCGTCCTCGCGCACGGGCCAATAGAGAATGGGGAAGAAGGCAAGCTCGTCCTTGTCGATGTCGATGCCCATGGGGTCGGCGGGCTCAAGCGCGGTGCGGGCGCGTAACACCTTGCTCAATCCGGACAAGCCTTCCTCGCTCGTGCGATCGATCTCGGGGTCGCCGGTGATGACGTAAGCAAGATGCGTCTGCAGAGAGGCCTTCAGCGCAAAGTCGTCCGCCGAGGTGGGCGCTCCGGCGGCGGCAGGCGTAGCGGGGTTGGCTGCGTCCTCCGCCCTGACAGGGCTTGGGGCAGCGGCCAGAATCGCCAGCGCCAGCAGAGCGGCCGCGCCTGAAGCGGCGGCGCTGCGGCGCCATCTCCAGCCAGAGCTCAACAGCAGCAGGGCGAGAACGTCGGCGGCAAACAGGCCAAGCGCCGCGAAATAGAGCCAGGGCTCCAGCGCCATAGGCTTGCGCAACGTATAGTCGCTGACCTCGCTTGATCCTTCGATGGTGCGCAGGGGCTTGAGCGTGGTCTTGGCGGTGATGAGGTTGAAGGCCCGTGCTGCACCCGACGGACCGTAATAGCCGGGCGGATGATCCGGCCCTGGCGCCGTGGTGTCGATCTTATCGGGTGCGAGCGGCGCCGCGCGGAGCGGCGGTGAGCTGAGCTGGCCGTAGCCGTCAAGGGTCTGGATGGGCGGGAGTGCGCCCGACGAGGCCGGGCTGCTCGCAGCGGTCGGCGCGGCTTCAAGCGTTGCGGCTTGCTCGCCTTGCTCGAGTCCCACCTGGCTCGGGCCAAGCGTCATGATGCGGCGGAGCATCTCCACGAAGAGACCCGACAGGGGAAGGTTCGACCAGTCCGAGTTCGCCGTCACGTGGAAAAGCACGATGAAGCCTTCGCCCTCTTTCGCGGCGGTGACGAGCGGCGTGCCGTCGGCGAGCGTCGCCCAGACCTCGGCATCCCTGGCCGCGGTGGGATCGGCGAGCACTTGCCGGTTGACCTTAACGTCATCCGGGATGGCAAGACCGCGGAACGGGCTCTTCTCCTCGAACGGCGCAAGCGACTGCGGGGTGCTCCACGACAGCGACCCGCCAAGCGAGCGGCCGCCGCGGCGCAAGGCGGTGGGAAGGAGCTCATCGCCGCCCTGCTCGAGGCGCGGTCCGGCAAAACGGATGAGCACTCCGCCCGATTTGAGCCAGGCGTCGAGCTCTTCCTGCGTGCCGGCGACGAGCTTGCCGATATCGGCGAGCACAATGGTCGAGACCTTCTGGGCGATGAGCTCATGCACGGCAGTCGTGACATTGCCCTCGCTCGGCGTGATCACATCGGCGTAAGGGGAGAGCGCGCGCTGCACATAATAGAGAGGGGAGAGGAGCGGTTGGGCCGCCTCCCGCGATTCGCCCGAGACGATGCCGACCCGGTGCCATTGCGAGCGGGCATCGAGGAGGTGGACGGAGCCGGCCGACCGCTCGCCCGCGATCTCGATGCGGGCCACCTGATTGCGGATCTCGACCGGCAGATCGAAATGGGCCATGGCCTCGCGCGCTCCGGCAGGAACGGAGAAGGGCGCCTCGCCGAGAGGCTCGCCGCGGCCGGTGAGCGCTTTGACCACGCCTGAGCGCGGGCCGTCGGCGCCGCTCAGGACGCGGGTCGTAAGCTCACCGCCGTCGCCGGATGCTTGACCGACCCCAAGCGCGGCATCGTCGTGTCCGGGGCGCAGCACGGTGAAGCTGCCGGACGAGCCGGCAAGCTTGGCGAGGCTCGCGGCGAAGCCGCTTCCCTCGCCATAGTCGAGGCCGTCGGAGAGCCACAGCACGCTGAAGTCGGTCTTGCCGCCGAGATCGCGCTCAAGCGTCGTCGCCAGGGCGGCGCGGTCGGGCGCATATGGCTCAGGCACCAAACCGCCTGCGCGTTCGCGGGCCTGGTCGGGGCTGAGCGGGTCGCTGACCGGCTGGCCGGGAGCGGTCGGCGCCAGCACGATAGTGCGGCCGTTGCGTCCGGCCCGGTCGATGGCAGCCTCGATCGCCTCGCGGCGCTCAGGCCAATGGGACGCCGACGCCCAGCCATTGTCGATGACGAGGAGGAGGGGGCCGGAGCCGGTAAAGGTCTGCCGGTCGGGATTGAGCACGGGCCGCGCCAAAGCCAGAATGATCACGGCCGCAAGCAGCATGCGCAGCGCCGTCAGCCACCACGGGCTGTGGGCCGGGGTCTCCTCGGTCGATTTGAGGTCCTTGAGCAGCCTGGTCGGAGGGAACACCACGACTTGCGGGCTTGGCGGAGTGAGTCTGAGCAACCACCAGATGGCGGGAAGCGCTGCGAGCGCCACCAGGATCCAGGGTTGCAGGAAGCCGATGGTGCCGATCGTCATCATGGCTTGAGTTCCGCTGCAGCCTGGGCGTCCGCTACGGGCCGGGGCGCTCGATAGCGATAGTCGCGCTCAAGACCGGCGAGGCGATTATGGATGGCGAGCACCGCCTCCTCTGCCGGGCGGTCGGTGTGATGCAGGAGGAACGACCAGCCGAGCCGCCGCGTGACTTCCGCAAGATCCTTGCGATGCTGCTTCATCCGTTCCTGATAACGCTCGCGCAACGCCTCGGCGCGGCCGGCGATCACTCTGTCCCCGCCTTCGCTTGCGGCGAACTCGGTGCGGCCGGCGTAGGGAAGCGTCTCCTCGGCGGGATCGAGCACCTCGACGAGATGGCCGCGCACCCCTTGCGCCGCGATTTCCTGGAGTCGCGCCGCCGTCTCTGCCACCGGCTCGAGGAAATCGCTGAACAGGAGGCATTCGGAGAAGCGGCTCAATTTGGCGGCGGGCGGCAGGCTCGCGTCAGCGGTCTCGCGCATGAGTACCTCGGCGACCCGGCGTCCGGCGTTGCGTCCCCGGAAGGGCCGGCCGCCGAGCAAGCCGACGCGCTCGCCACCACGGGCAAGAAGCTCAGTGAGGGCGAGTGCAAGCACGACGGAACGGCTTTCCTTCGAGGTTTTCGACAGCGAGGAGCGGAAGTGCATGGAGGGCGAAAGATCGACCCAGAGCCAAACCGTATGGGCCGCTTCCCATTCGCGCTCGCGCACGAACAGATGGTCCGAGCTTGCCGAGCGGCGCCAATCGACGCCGGTTAGGGAATCATTCTGGTCGTAATGGCGGAACTGCCAGAAGGTCTCGCCGGGGCCTGCCCGGCGCCGTCCATGGCTCCCGTGGGTCACGGTGTGGGCGACCCGCTGCGCCTCGATGAGGAGCGCAGGCATACGCGCCGCCAATCCATGAGCCTCGGATTCCTCGACCGGGAAAGGCGGAAGCGTTCTCTCCTGCGCGTTGGCCAAGCTCAGATCACCCTAACGGAGCAACGAGCTTCGCCACCATGTCGCTCATCTGCATCCCTTCGGCGCGGGCCGCGAAAGTGAGCGCCATGCGGTGCTTGAGCACGGGCTCGGCAAGCTCGATCACGTCGTCGATGGACGGCGCAAGCCGTCCCTCGATCAGCGCCTTGGCGCGGACGGCGAGCATCAGCGCTTGGCTCGCGCGAGGGCCTGGCCCCCAGGCGATCATGTCGTCAAGCTCCTGGTCGATACCGGTGCCGGGGCGCGCCGAGCGCACGAGCTTCAGGATGGCATCGACCACCTGGTCGCCCACGGGCAGCTGCCGCACCAGGCGCTGCGCGATCATCAGCTCCTCGGCCGAGAGGATGGTCTTGAGCACGCGGTCCTCGACGCCGGTGGTGGCGAACAGCATGCGCCGCTCGGCGGCCGCGTCGGGATAGGAGACGTCGATCTGCAGGAGAAAGCGGTCGAGCTGGGCTTCGGGGAGGGGATAGGTGCCCTCCTGCTCGAGCGGGTTCTGGGTCGCCAGCACATGGAACGGCCGGGGCACGTCGTGGCGGATGCCGGCCACGGTCACATGATGCTCCTGCATCGCCTGCAGCAGAGCCGACTGGGTCTTGGGGCTCGCGCGGTTGATCTCGTCGGCCATGAGCAGCTGAGTGAAGATCGGGCCCTCGACGAAACGAAAGCTCCGCCGGCCGCCAGTGCCTTCTTCCAGCACCTCGGAGCCCACGATGTCTGACGGCATCAGGTCGGGGGTGAACTGGATGCGCTTGTTCTGGAGCCCAAGCACGGCGCCCAGCGTCTCGACGAGGCTCGTCTTGGCAAGGCCTGGTACCCCGATCAGGAGCGCATGGCCGCCGGAAAGAAGCGTGATCAGCGCAAGGTCGATGACGCGCTCCTGGCCGAAAATAATGGAGGACGTCGTCTGGCGGACTTTCTCGATCTTGGCGCCGAC
>JAENXG010000504.1 GCA_016649675.1 Methyloceanibacter sp. | reverse complement strand
CGAAGCCCCCAGAACACGCTCAACCGTGCCCCGAGGGGACGGCGCTAAAGGAGGACGGGAGCTGCGCTCCGCCGCCGCAATAGCCCGGCGTTACGCAGTTCGCGAGCGTCCTATGGCTCTTGCGCCGGGAAGGTTGCGGCCAGCCGGTAGCCGAGCCGGTTCTCTCGGTGCCGACCGCGCCATGCTAGACGTGGCCTCGCCCGCTGACCGCAGGGTGAAACGGCCGGACACACTGTGCCCGGCTGCGCCGCACTCATCCTGAAGAGAGAAAATCGATTAGTCGTTGTCGCCGCAATTGTCGTTGTGCGGCTTCGACGGCCAGACGCACATGCTCACAAAGGTCATGCCGGCAGGGCCGCCGGCATTCACCGACAGATATTTCGGCCCATTGGTGGCCTGGAGCCCGGCGCCGCCGCCGTACGAGCCGCCACCGCCACCCCCACCGCCGGTCACGGTCCAGCCGGCGCCCGGCAGAGCCTCCTGGTAGGCGGCGATCACGCCGGCAGGGTTGGTCGAGGTCGAATAGCGTGCAAGCTGTCCGCCGGAGGCGATGCCCTGCGTGCCGAGCGCCTTGCTGTTCGGAGGTGTCGGAATGCCGCTCAGGAGGTCGTCGCCGGCCATCACCGCAGACGACATCACGAGGAGGCTCGGTACCAGGACCGCCAGGAACGCTTTACGCATGTGCAGACTCCTTCAGGGGGAGGTGGAAGAGAGCCGCGCAGGCTAGCGGCCAGAAGTAAACGAACGGCAGCGGGCCAGCGGCCGAGCATCTCGTTTGCTTAACAAGCTCTTGAGATAACGGCCGCTTGCGCTCAGTCGGCGGCAGCGGACGCAATCCCGAACCCGTGATTACAAGCAGCGGACGTTCTGTTGTAAGATTCGTCCACGCAAACGTCAGAGGAGGCGACCATGCGCAAAATTTGTGATTGCGGCCTCGCCAGTATTGCCGTCATGGCGCTGGTTCTCATCGCTTTGGCCCAGCCGGCGGCCGCGCGCATCCAGTGCCAGGGCAATTTCCAGATCAGCAAATACGGGCCGATCGCGACGCCCTATTGCGAGGAGGAGCAGATCGCGCGCGTGGCGCAGAGCTATGGCTGGAAAGTGACCGCCGACGAGGTCCACAACAACCCTCTCAAGAAGGTCTATGTCTGCCAGAATCTCGGGGGCGACAACCGGCTGAAGGGGTCTTGCGCCGGCTACGGACCGGACAGCTACGGGCCAGTCCACTAGGGTCCTGGTCTGGGCTGCTGAAGCACCGCGCTGCCGGAGCTTTATTCTCGACGGAAGACGAAATGGGTGACGCGCCGCGCGGGGGACTCGGTCTCGCGTATGAGTTCGAACCCGGCCGCGCACAGAACGTCGATGATGGATGGAAGATAGGCCGGGTTTGAGGCGACGATGAACGTCTCCTTGCAGCGCTCGGCGAGGGTTGCGAGCACGCGCTTTGCGGCACGATCGCCTCGTGCCCTTTCTACATGCTGGTAGACGGCAAGCAGCTGCACCACGTCGTAATTGGGCTCCAGCACCGCCCGGAGACGGCCGACCTGGGCGCGGCGGTCGAAGCTGCGCTCAGCATGGAGGGTCAGGCTGACACGATCACCCCTGCGCGCGAGCCGATCGATGTCGATCCCTCGCCCGCGCTCAGCATCCTCTCCAAGGCGCCCGAGACGATCCGGGGCTGCAAGGTCGGCGTACTGATCAGCGATGCCGTGCCCGCGGCGCTTCTGAAGAGTTTGCTCGCGGCGATCGAGAGGGAAGGCGCAAAGGCGGCGCTCATTGCCCCGAAGATCGGCGGCGTGACCGATGATGCAGGCAAGACGGTCGTGCCGCAGCATGCGCTTTCGGCGGCCCCGTCGGTGTTCTTCGATGCCGTGGTG
>JAENXG010000079.1 GCA_016649675.1 Methyloceanibacter sp. | reverse complement strand
GCCGTGACAGCGCAAGCGACGAAGCCGGCTGGCAAGTCGCCTTCAGCGGTCGCGTCCGCCGCTTTACCGGAGACTCTGCCAAACGTTTCCGCGCCATGGCCTGAAGCCAAGATTGTGACTCCGGTTCAGGCCGCCGTCCAATAGGCCGAGAGACCCCGTGTCCGACACCACCAAATCCGATGTTGCGACGGCCCGCGCCGAGCGGGCCTATTTGGCGAAGAGCCGTTACCGCTTCCGCCTGGCCTGCCTCGCTTTTGCGCTCGCTTTCGTCATGATCGGCGGCCGCCTCGTGACCCTCGGCTTCGCCGGCACCGAGACGAGCGCGGGCGGGTTGCACGACATCTCCTCCACCGTGCACCGCCCCGACATTCTCGACCGCAACGGCGAGCTGCTCGCCACCGATATCAAAGGCGCCACCCTTTACGCCGATCCGCTCCGTGTCATCGACCGGGACGAGCTGGTCGAGCAAGTCACGAGCGTGCTCCCCGACGTCGACGCCTCAGCACTCCGCGCCAAGCTCAAGGCCGGGGGCCGCTTCGTCCGTATCAAGCGCGAGCTGACCCCGAAGCAGCAGGAGGAGATCCACGAGCTCGGGCTTCCCGGTCTCGCCTTCATCGAGGAATATCGCCGCATCTATCCGGTCGGCGCCACGGCGAGCCACGTGGTCGGCCTGGTCGACGTCGACAGCAAAGGGCTCGCCGGCATCGAGAAGTTCGTCGACGACAATCCGCAGCTCGCCATGGCCCACGGCGAGACGGCAGCGGGGGAGGAGAGCGTATCCCTGTCGCTCGACCTCGGCGTGCAGCATGTGCTGCGTGAGGAGCTCGGGCGGGCGATGGCCACTTATCACGCCAAGGCCGCCGGGGGCATCGTCGTCGACGTGCATTCCGGGGAGGTGCTGGCGCTCGCCTCGCTCCCCGATTACGACCCCAATCATCGCGAGCAGGCCCTCGACAAGGATCGGCTGAACCGCATCAGTTCAGGCGTCTATGAGATGGGCTCGGTGTTCAAGGTGTTCACCGTCGCGGGCGTGCTCGACGAAGGGCTCGCATCGCTACGCTCGGTCTATGACGCCTCGAGCCCAATTCACTATGCCTCCTTCACCATCCACGACTTCCACGGCCAGAGGCGCCCCTTAACCGTGCCCGAGGTCTTCATCTATTCGTCGAATATCGGCGCCGCCAAGATGGCTCTCCAAATGGGCGTCGACCGGCATCGCGCCTTCCTCAGGAAACTCGGATTGTTGAGCCGCGTCTCCACCGAGCTTGGCGAGTCGGCAGCCCCGATCATCCCCACGCATTGGCAGAAGCTCAACACCATGACCATTGCCTTCGGTCACGGCATGTCGGTGACGCCGCTGCAGCTTGCCGCCGCCACCCTCCCTCTCGTCAATGGGGGGATTGCCGTCACGCCGACCTTCCTGCCGCGCTCGCGCGAAGAGGGATTGAGCTCAGGTCAGCGGGTGCTGAAGCAGCAGACGAGTGCCGCGATGCTCAAGCTGATGCGCCTCAATGTGCTGAAGGGGACCGGCAAGCGCGCCAACGCCGAAGGCTACCGCGTCGGTGGCAAGACCGGCACGGCCGAGAAGGTGGTCGGCCGGCACTACAGCACCACCGCGCTGCTGACGAGCTTTCTCGCCACCTTTCCCACCGATGCCCCCGAATATGTCGTGCTGGTCATGCTCGACGAGCCGCAACGCGTCGCCGCGAGCAGCAACCAGGCGACGGCCGGCACGAATGCCGCGCCCACGGCCGGGAAGATCATCGAGCGGATCGCACCGATCCTTGGCGTGGCGCCGAGGCTGGAGGAGGACCAGCGCAAGTTTGACGCGAAGGTGCTCGCCTCCTATTAGAAGACGCCGCCCATCGAGGGGTTGGCCAAGTCCTTGAGTTTCTCAAGGAAACCGCTTTTCGGGGCGCATGCCGGGCGATGACTTTGGGTGAGCTGATTGGGCCTGAGGTGAAGCTCTCCGCTTCCTCAGCCCGCGTACCGATTGCTGGCCTGGCGGCTGACAGCCGCGAGGTTAAGCCTGGCTATCTGTTCGCCGCCCTTCTGGGGATGAAGACCGACGGCGCCCGCTTCATCGCTGACGCACTGCAACGCGGCGCAGCAGCGATCCTCGTGCCGGAAGGTGGCGCGCCCATGACCGCCTCCGCGGCGGTCGTCGAGGACAGCGATCCACGAAGGCGTCTTGCGCTGATCGCCGCGCGCTTCTTCGGCCTCCAGCCCAAGACCGCCGTCGCCGTCACCGGCACCAACGGCAAGACCTCGGTTGCCTCTTTCGTGCGGCAGCTCTGGGCCGGGCAGGGGTTCAAGGCGGCAAGTCTCGGCACGGTCGGCGTCGTCGGCCCGCGCGGCACCGAGATCCTCAAGCACACGACGCCCGACCCGATCGAGCTGCACGGCATCCTGGCGGCGCTTGCCAAGGATGGCGTCACACATCTGGCGCTGGAAGCCTCGAGCCACGGCCTGCAGCAGCGTCGTGTCGACGGCGTCACGCTCGCCGCCGGCGCCTTCACCAACATCTCACGCGATCATCTGGATTATCACGCAAGCTTCGAGGACTATTTTGCCCAGAAGCTCCGCCTGTTCCGCGAGCTCCTGCCGCACGGCGCCGAAGCCGTGGTCGATGTCGACTCCGAGCCGGGCCAGCTTGTGGCCGCCGAAGCCAAAGGCCGGGGGCTCTCCCTCATCACCGTCGGGCGCGCCGGCAAGACCTTGCGGCTCGTCTCGGCCGAGTTGGATGGGTTCGGCCAGAACCTCGTCGTGGAGCATGACGGCAAGCGGCATAAAGTGCGCTTGCCGCTGGTCGGCGCCTTCCAGGCCTCTAATGCTTTGGTCGCAGCCGGTCTTTGCCTGGCGACCGGCGGAAGCGCGGCAACGGTCCTGCCGATGCTCGAGGCATTGCAGGGCGCGCGGGGGCGGCTCGACCTTGCCGGCACGGCACGCAGCGGCGCTCCCATCTTCATCGATTACGCCCACACCCCGGATGCGCTCCTGAAAGCGCTCGACGCCTTGCGCCCTTATGTCCGGAACCGGCTCGTTCTCGTCTTCGGCTGCGGCGGCGACCGCGACAAAGGCAAGCGGCCCGAGATGGGACGGGTCGCGGCCGAAAAGGCCGACCTCGCCATCGTCACCGACGACAATCCGCGGAGCGAGGATGCCGCCGAGATTCGCCGCCAGATCCTGGCAGCTTCCCCAGGCGCCATCGAAATGGGTGACCGCGCCACGGCCATTGCCGAGGCCATCGGGAGGCTCGAGCGGGGCGATGTCCTGCTCGTCGCCGGCAAAGGTCACGAGACGGGTCAAACCGTGGGGACGACCATCATCCCCTTCTCCGACCACGACGCGGTGGCTGCCGCGTTGAAACAAGAGGCGCGCTGTGGCTGAGCCGCTTTGGACCCTCGGTGAAATTCTGAGCGCCACGGGCGGCACGTCCCTCGGCGCGGGCACGACGCCCGTGACCGGCTTCTCCATCGACAGCCGTAGTCTCGGCAAGGGTGAGGGCTTCGTCGCCATCCGCGGGCCGAACCGCGACGGCCATGCCTTCGTCGCGGCTGCCTTGGATGCAGGCGCCGCCTGCGCCATCGTGGATGGAACCTTCCCTCGGGGCGATGAGGAGAGACTAGTCCGCGTCGGCGACACGCTCGCGGCGCTGAACGCTCTCGGCCGGGCGGCGCGCGCCCGCGCCAAAGACACGGTCGTGATTGCCGTCACCGGCAGCGTGGGCAAGACCGGCTCCAAAGAGGCGCTCAGGCTTGCGCTTCAACCGAGCGGCTCCGTGCATGCCTCGGCCAAGTCTTTCAACAATCATTGGGGCGTGCCGCTGTCGCTTGCCAACATGCCGCAAACCATCCGTTTCGGCGTGTTCGAGGCCGGCATGAACCACGCAGGCGAGATCGACGCGCTGACGCGGCTGATCCGCCCCGATATCGCCATCATCACCACGGTGGCGCCCGTGCATCTCGGCTTCTTCCGCTCGGTGGATGACATCGCCGACGCCAAGGCTGAGATCTTCCGCGGGCTCGAGCCCGGCGGGACGGCGATCATCAATCGCGACAGCCCCTATTTTGAGAGGCTGAAAACCCACGCGCTCGACCACGGGGCGAAGATCGTGGGCTTCGGCGAGGCGCACGGAGCCGAGGCGCGGCTGCTCGACGTCGCGCTCCTGCCCGACGGCTCGAAGGTCACCGCCGACATCCTGGGCGAGACCGTGCGCTACCGTCTCGGGGCGCCCGGCCGTCACCTCGTGCAGAATTCGCTCGCCGTGCTGGCCGCGGTGAAGGTTGCAGGCGCCGATCTTGCGCGTGCCGCAGGCGCGCTCGATGGCCTCCGCGCCCAGCCCGGCCGCGGCGGCCGGACGATCATCGACGGCAAAGACGGGCGCGTGGCGATCATCGACGAATCCTACAACGCCAATCCCGCCTCGATGCGCGCGGCGCTCGCCACGTTCGGGCTCACGCCGCGAACCGATTTCACTCGGCGCGTGGCCGTGCTCGGCGACATGCTCGAGCTTGGTCCAGAAGGCCAAAAACTGCACCAGGGGCTTGCGGAGTTCATTGACGGGGCCGGGGTAGATGTTGTCTTTGCCTGCGGAGAGCTGATGGGTTCGCTTTATGAGGCTTTGCCGGCAAGCCGCCGGGGAGCCTATGCCAAGACCGCCGAAGCGCTTGCGCCGATGCTGATGGGAGCGGTAGGGCCGGGGGACGCGATCATGGTCAAAGGGTCCTTAGGCAGCCGCATGGCTCCGCTCGTCGAGGCGCTGAAGCGCCGTTTCAGCACCGAAGGCGTGCCGGTCTAGCCCGGGCCGCAAGGGGGAAAAAGGCGATGCTCTATTGGCTGACAGAGTTCACCCCTGAGCTCGCCGCCTTCAACATCTTCCGCTACATCACCTTTCGCACCGGCGGGGCATTGATCACGGCGCTGCTGTTCGTGTTCCTGTTCGGACCGCGGATCATCAAGTCTTTGCGCATCCGCCAGGGCAAGGGGCAGCCGATCCGCAAAGACGGCCCCGAGCGCCACCTGCTGCAGAAGCAGGGCACGCCGACCATGGGCGGGCTCATGATCCTGTCCGGCCTGACGTTCTCGGTCTTGCTCTGGGGCAATCTGCGCAACCCGTATGTCTGGGTGGTCCTGCTCCTCACCCTCGTCTATGGCGCCGTCGGCCTTTACGACGACTATCTCAAGGTGACCAAGCAATCGGCGGAAGGCTTCCGTGGCCGCATCAAGATCATCATCGAGTCGCTTGCCGCGGTGATCGCCACCTCGGTCATCGCCTATGTCGGCGAGCCGCCGCTCTCGACCGCTCTCGCCATTCCCTTCTTAAAGAACGTGCAGATCGACCTCGGCTGGTTCTTCATTCCCTTCGGCGCCTTCATCATCGTTGGCGCCGGCAATGCCGTGAACCTGACCGACGGGCTCGACGGCCTCGCCATCGTGCCGGTGATGATCGCCGCCGCCACCTTCGGCTTCATCTCCTACCTCGTCGGTAACGTGCTGTTTGCCGACTATCTGCAGATCCATTTCGTGCAAGGCACCGGCGAGCTCGCCGTCATCTGTGGGGCTCTGGTCGGGGCCGGACTCGGATTCTTATGGTTCAACGCGCCGCCTGCGCTCATCTTCATGGGCGACACGGGGTCGCTCGCTCTCGGCGGCGCGCTTGGCAGCGTCGCCGTCGCGACCAAGCACGAGCTTGTGCTCGCCATCGTCGGCGGACTGTTCGTGCTCGAGGCAGCCTCGGTGATCGTGCAGGTCGCCTCCTTCCAGCTGTTCGGCAAGCGCGTTTTCCGCATGGCGCCGCTGCACCATCATTTCGAGCAGAAGGGCTGGCCCGAATCGACGGTGGTGATCAGGTTTTGGATCATTGCCGTGGTGCTTGCGCTTGCTGGCCTCGCCACGCTGAAATTGCGCTAAGTTCAAGACATTATGATTCCCGTGACGATCTTCGCCGGCCGCAACGTTGCGGTTCTGGGCTTGGGATTGAGCGGCCTCGCCGCTTGCCGCGCCCTTGCGGCGGGCGGCGCTAACGTTTTCGCCTGGGACGACAAGGCGAAGGGACGAGACGCTGCCGCCGCCGAAGGCTTTGCCGTGACCGATCTTGCGTCAGCCGACTGGTCGCGCTTTGTCGCACTCGTGCTCGCCCCCGGCATTCCCTTGACTCACCCTGAGCCCCATTGGAGCGTCGCCAAGGCGCGCCAAGCCGGTGTCGAAGTGATCGGCGACATCGAGCTCTTCTTTCGCGAGCGCGCGCGGCAAGCCGCGCCCGGCAAGGTCGTGGTCATCACCGGCACCAACGGCAAATCGACCACGACGGCGCTCACGGCGCATCTCCTCGCTGCCTCCCGAAAGCGCGTGGCGCTTGGCGGCAATATCGGCAAGGCGGTGCTCGATCTGGAGCCGTTCGCCGCCGACCTCACCTATGTCATCGAGCTGTCCTCGTTCCAGATCGATCTTTCGCCATCGTTGAAGCCCGACGCCGCGGCGCTCCTTAACATCACCCCCGACCATCTCGATCGCCACGGCACGCTTGAGGATTATGCCCGCATCAAGTCGCGGGTCTTTGCGAAGTTGGGACAAGGCGCGACCGCCGTGATCGGCATCGACGACGAGCCCTCCCGCGCCATCGCCGATGCGCTGTCCGGCCGCTTCGCGGTCAAGCGCATCGCCGTGGGGCGCGCCGTGGAGACGGGAGTCTGGGCCAAGGACGGCGTCCTGCATGAGATGGAGGGAGGCGCCGAACTGGCGCGTATCGATCTCGCCGGCATCGGCTCGCTCAGAGGCGCCCATAACTGGCAGAATGCTGCCGTGGCTTACGCGCTTGCCCGCTCGCAGGGGCTCTCCGCAGCCGCGATCGCACAAGGGCTCAAGAGCTTCGCTGGCCTGTCCCATCGCATGGAGCAGGTGGCGCGCAGAGGAAAGGTGCTGTTCGTCAACGACTCCAAGGCGACCAATGCCGACGCTGCGGGGAAGGCGCTCGCAAGCTTCACCGACATCTACTGGATTATCGGCGGCAGGCCGAAAGAGGGAGGGTTAGCAGGGCTCGAGCCCTTCTTCCCCAAAATCGCCCGCGCTTATCTGATCGGCGAGGCGGCTGACGCCTTTGCGCTTCAGCTCGGCGGCGCCGTTGCGCACACCCATTGCGGCACCCTTGACCAGGCCGTTGCCGCGGCCACAGCGGACGCAAGCAGATCGGGGGCAAAAGAGCCGGTCGTGCTGCTGTCGCCCGCTTGCGCCTCTTACGATCAGTTCGCCAATTTCGAGAAGCGGGGCGAGGCGTTCCGCGACGTCGTCATGGGCCTCGACGGCGCCGAGAGCGTGAAGGGGAGGGCGGCATGAGGCTCACCCGCGCCGACAAGAGCGTTCTCTCGGATTGGTGGTTCACCGTCGACCGCCTGATGTTTTTCGGCCTTCTGCTTCTCATGGGCCTTGGCCTCGTGCTCTCGCTTGCGGCGAGCCCACCCATTGCCGCCAAATACAATCTCGAGTCGTTCTATTTTGTGCGCCGTCAAGCGGCTCTGCTTTTACCCGCGGTGGCGATCATGTTCGCGGCCTCGACGCTGACCCCGAAACAGATCCGTCGCGCGAGCCTCATCATCTTCCTCACCGGCATCGCCTTGATGGCTGTGATCCTCGTCGTGGGGCCCGAGATCAAGGGCGCCAAGCGGTGGTTGCAGCTCGGCGTCGTCTCGCTGCAGCCGTCAGAGTTCGTGAAGCCCGCCTTCATCGTGCTCACCGCCTGGCTCTTCAACGAGGCCCAGAAGCGGCGTGATGTCCCCGGCATACAGCTCGCGGTGGCGCTTTACGCCGTGTTCGCGGTTCTCCTCATCATGCAGCCCGATTTCGGCCAGACGCTTCTCGTCACGCTCGTCTGGGGCGCGCTCGTCTACATGGCGGGCATCAATCTCGTCTGGATCGGGGCGCTTGGGCTCGCCGGGGTCGGCGGCGTCTTCTCCGCCTATTTCCTCGCGCCCCACGTGGCCTCACGCATCGACCGCTTCCTCGATCCGGCCTCCGGCGATACCTACCAGGCCGACCGCTCGCTCGACTCGTTTATCCATGGCGGCTGGTTTGGCAGAGGCCTCGGCGAGGGCACGGTGAAGGACGTGCTTCCCGATTCCCACACCGACTTTATTTTCGCGGTGGCAGCGGAGGAGTACGGGCTGATCGCTTGCCTCATCCTGCTCGCGGTGTTTGCCTTCATCGTGCTGCGCGGCCTGTCCAAGGCCTCGCAAGAGCCTGACGGGTTCATCAGGCATGCCGTGGCGGGGCTCATCATGCTGTTTGGCTTGCAGGCCTTGATCAACATGGCCGTCAATGTCGGGCTGCTCCCCGCCAAGGGCATGACGCTGCCTTTCATTTCCTATGGCGGCTCCTCGCTGCTCGCCATGGCGCTGACGATGGGCTTTGCTCTTGGGCTGACGCGCAAGCGGCCCATGGCCGGGCGGCTCAAGCGGAGCACCGCGGCCGAGCCTGACGCCGAATCGTCTGGCGTCGCGGAGAAAGCGGCTTGAGCGCGCGCCCGATCCTGCTCGCTGCGGGGGGCACGGGCGGGCATCTTTTTCCTGCTGCGGCTTTAGCCCAGGAGCTTGCCCGCCGCGGCTATCAGGTCGAGCTTGCCACCGACATCCGCGCCGAGAAATATGGCGTCGAGTTCCCCGCCCGTGCCATTCATCGCATTCCGTCGGCGACGCTGACGAGCCGCAATCCGATCGCGGTGGGGGTAACTTTCTCGCGCCTCGGCATCGGTTTCCTCGGCGCGCGTCGCCTACTCAAGCGGATCGACCCGCGAGCCGTCATCGGCTTCGGGGGTTATCCGACGCTGCCGCCGATCATCGCTGCAAGCACGCTTAAGATCCCGACCGCCATCCACGAGCAGAACGCGGTCATGGGCCGCGCCAATCGCCTTTTGTCACGCTTCGTCGACAAGATCGCTCTGTCGTTCAACCCGACCAAGCTGCTCCGTGCGGACGCGGAAGCCAAAGCGACGTTGACCGGAACGCCGGTCCGCGATGCGGTGCTCGCTTACCGCGACTTTCCCTATGTACCGCCCGACAAGTCAGGGCGTCTGCTGCTGCTCGTGTTTGGCGGCAGCCAAGGCGCCCATTTCTTCTCGGAAGCCCTGCCGCCGGCGCTCACCCTTCTGCCGTCCGGGATGCGCCAGCGCCTCACGGTGGTGCAACAGGCCCGCGAGGAAGACCTCGACCCATTGCGCGAGGCTTACCGGAAGGCCGGCATCGCCGTGCATTTGGCGCCCTTCTTCCGCGACCTGCCGGAGCGGATCGCCAAATCCCATCTCGTCATCGCCCGCGCCGGTGCCTCGACGGTGGCCGAGCTGATGGCGATCGGCCGCCCCTGCCTGCTCGTGCCGCTGCCGCATGCCCTTGACAACGATCAGCTTGAAAATGCAACTCGCCTTGAGCAAAGCGGCGGCGGCTGGTGCGTCAGACAGAAGGAGCTGACGCCTGAGCGCTTGGCGCAGGAGCTGGAACGGCTCTTCGCCTCGCCCGATCTCTTGGCAAAG
>JAENXG010000218.1 GCA_016649675.1 Methyloceanibacter sp. | reverse complement strand
GCGCGCTTGAAGCGGCTTACGCTCTCTGCCGTGCCGAGGATCGGCCGGCCGACGGGCTGGTCGGGAAACGCCGCTTCCTGCACGAGGTCGAACACGATGTCCTCAGGCGAATCCATGGTCGCTGCGATCTCCTGCAGGATCACGTCGCGCTCGCGGGCAAGCTCGCTGCGATCGAAGCGCGGGGCGAGAAGGATGTCGCTCAGGATGTCGAGCGCGAGGGGGAGATCCTTGCGCAGCACGCGCGCGTAATAGGCGGTGGAGTCCACGCCGGTCGCGGCGTTGAGCTCGCCGCCGACCGCCTCGATCTCTTCGGCGATGTCCTTGGCGCTGCGGCGCGCAGTCCCTTTGAAGGCCATATGCTCGAGGAAATGAGCAACGCCATGCTCGCCAAGGGCCTCGCTGCGGCTCCCGGCGCCGATCCAGATGCCGAGCGATACGGTCTCGACCTCAGGCATGGCGTGACTGACCACGGTCAAGCCGTTGGCAAGCTCTGACCGCCCGACGCTCACGCGGAAACCCCTGCCCGGCGGCCGCGCGCGCCCGCGCTCTTATCGCGCACGCGCGCATTGTTCTCGATGAACGCGGCGACGGCGGCCACATCGTTGGGAAGGAAGGTGCAGCGCTCGTTCTGGCCTAGTCTCAGTCGGAGCCGCTCCGGCTGCTCGGGCACGCGGCCTGTCGCCCGCTCGACCGCCTCGGGGAACTTGGCGGGATGGGCGGTGGACAGCACGACCATGGGGGTCGGCCCAAGGCCGCCTTCCTCCCGCGCCGCTGCCACTCCCACGGCCGTGTGGGGATCGACCAGCACACCCGTCTCCTCGGCCAGCCCGCGAATGGTCATCTCCGTCTCATGCTCGCCGATCGAATGCGCCGTGAACAGACCGCGCAGCTGAACAGACTCCGCTTCGTTCAAACGGAATGCCCCCGTCTTGCGGAGCTCCTCCATGAGCGACCTCACCCGGGAAGAGTCGCGTCCGGCAAGCTCAAACAGCAGGCGCTCGAAATTGCTTGCAAGCTGGATGTCCATGCTCGGGCTAGAGGTGGCGATCACGCCCTTGGGCTCGTAAACCCCCGAGGCCAGGACGCGGACGAGACTGTCATTGAGGTTCGTGGCAATAACGAGGCGCGCGACCGGCAAGCCCATCTCGCGGGCGGCGTAACCTGCGAAAATATCACCGAAATTTCCGGTCGGCACGGTGAAGGCGATCGGGCGGTAGGGCGCGCCGAGGCTGACGGCTGAGGTGAAGTAGTAGGCGATCTGGGCGAGGATCCTGGCGAAGTTGATGGAGTTGATGCCGGTCAGGGCGAGCCGGTCGCGAAGCCCGCCGTCGCCGAACAGCGCCTTCACGATGCCCTGGCAGTCGTCGAAGGTCCCTTCGAGCGCGATGTTGTGAACGTTGCGCTCTGTCGCCGTCGTCATCTGGCGCCGCTGCACGTCGCTCACCCGCCCCTTCGGATGCAGGATGAAGATGTCGATCGCCTCGAGCCCGCGAAAGGCCTCGATTGCCGCAGCGCCGGTGTCGCCAGACGTGGCCCCGATCACCGTAGCATGCACGCCTTTGCGCAACAGCGCGCGGTTCATGAGCCGCGCCACCACCTGCATGGCGAGGTCCTTGAAGGCGAGCGTCGGTCCGTGAAACAGCTCGAGGATGAAGACGTTCGGCGCGATCTGGCGCAAGGGGGCGACCGCCGGGTGATGGAAGGTGCCATAGGCCTCTTCCAGCACGGTCTCGAGGTCGGCAAGGCAAGGATCGCCTTCAAGAAAGGGGCGCATAATGCGGTAGGCGGCGTCGGCATAGTCGAGGCCCGCCAGCCCCGCGATGGCGTCAGGCTGAAACTTGGGCCAAGCCTCCGGCAAAAAGAGCCCGCCATCCCGGGCAAGGGCAGCCAGGAGCGCGCCTTCAAAGGACAGAGCCGGCGCCTCACCGCGCGTGCTGACAAATCTCAAAGTAGGCCTCTTAGGGCAAAAAGGGGGCTTTCCGGCTGACCCTAGCGTCGGGGGACCTCGCCCGCAACAAGGGCCAAGGCCCTTCTCTCAAGCCCCTCGTGTCAAGGGCGCCCGCGGCGATAAAGTCCCCGCACGTAGACGGCATAGATGACGACGAGGCAAAGGGCGAGGAGAAACCAGGTGATGGCGTATTGCAGGTGGTTGTTGGGAAGCTCGAGCCGGGTCTGGCCGCCTTCGGGCCAACCGCCTGGCACATCGCTCTTCTCGGCCTCAAGGAAGAAGGGCGCCACGACGGTACCCTCAGGGAACATCGACCGCGCCATGGCGCCAAGATCGCGCCAGAACCAGCGATTGGCTTGAAGCTCGTTGTCCGGCACGAAACTGCCTTGGATTTCCGGCGACCGCGCGATCCCGGTGACGGTGACGGGGCCCTCGACCTCGCCAGACGCGCGCGAGGACGGGGCTTTGAGGCTGTCCGGCACGAAGCCGCGATCGACGAGGACAATGTTCCCGTCCGCGGTCTCGAGCGGGGTGATGACGTGCCAGCCGGGCGTCCCGTCGGACAGCGACTGGGAGAAGAGGTAGCGCTCCTTGCCGTGGTCGAAGCGGCCCTCGACGCGCACCCGGTAATAGCTCGGGTCGCGCCCCTGGCGGGCGACGGCGATCGCCTCGGCAAGGGTGATGGGCGCACCCTTGCTCCGCGCCTCGATCTCGGCGATCAGGCCTTCCTTCCACTGCAGCCGCTCGAGCTGCCACACGCCAAGCCCGATCAGGACGGCAAGAGCCGCGAGCGCCAGCGCGGTGAATCCGAGGAGCCCCTTAGTCCGCATCGCGCGATGCCTCCTATTCGGAGGCGAGCTTGCCCTCTTCGGCCTTGTGCCTGAACTGAAGGGCGATCAGCACGCCCTTGAAGGACCGAAGGAGGACGAGCGGCAGGATGATGGCGAGTGGGCCCCAGAGCAGGGCGTGCAGCCAATAAGGCGGGGCATAGCGAATTTCAACGATAAGCGCGAGGCCGACCACCACGAAGCCGGTCACGAGGATGACGAAGACGGCAGGTCCATCGCCTGAATCGGCGAAGCCGTAGTCGAGGCCGCAGGCGTTGCAGCGCGGTGCAAGCGTAAGGAAGCCCGCGAACAACTTGCCGCGGTGGCAAGACGGACAGCGGGCCGCCATCCCGGCCCACAGCGTGGACCCTAACGATGGCGCAACCTGTCCGCTTTTTTGGTCCATTGAGACTACTCGCTAGAAACAAAAAGGGGGCGGCCTTCGACCGCCCCCTGACCGCGGCGATCAAGCACCGCTATTCCGCAGGATAGTTGCTGCCGGCCCCCCACACATAGATGCAGGTAAACAGAAACAGCCACACCACGTCGACGAAGTGCCAATACCAGGCGGCGGCCTCGAAGCCGAAATGCTGCTTCGGCGTGAAGTCGCCCTTGAGCGCCCGCATCAGCATCACGGTCAGGAAGATCGTGCCGACGATGACGTGGAAGCCATGGAAGCCCGTGGCCATGAAGAAGGTCGAGCCGTAGATGTGGTGGGCGAAGGCGAAGCCCGCATGGGAATATTCATAGGCTTGGCAGGTGGTGAAGAGAATGCCGAGCACGATGGTGCAGGCGAGCCCTATGACCAGGCCGCGACGGTTGTTCTCGAGCAGCGAATGGTGCGCCCAGGTCACCGTGGTGCCCGAGGTCAGCAGGATCAGCGTGTTGACCAGAGGCAGGCCCCAGGGATTGAACGTGTGCGCGAACCAGCCGAGACCGGTCACGTCGGTGTCGGCGCTCGGCACCGGCGGCCACTGGCCGCCGAGCACTTGGGTGCGGGCGTAGGTAATTGCGTCGGCGGGATAAAGTGCTGCGTCGAAATAGGCCCAGAACCAGGCGACGAAGAACATCACCTCAGAGGCGATGAACAGGATCATGCCATAGCGCAAATGCAGCTGCACGACGGGCGTCTCATAGCCCTCATGCGCCTCTTTGATCACGTCGCGCCACCAGCCGAACATGGTGGCGATGACGATCACGAGGCCCGGGATCACGTACCAGAGATGCGGAGTGCCGGCCTTCTTCGAGATGAAAAAGAGGATCGCGCCGATGGCGAGCGTCAGCGCGCCGACACCGCCAATGACCGGCCACGGACTCGGATCGACGAGATGATAATCGTGTTGTTTGGCGTGCGCTTCGGCCATGGCTTGCTCCGGTCCTCCCAACCTTGTCCAGGCGGTCTCGCCGCCTCAAATGCTCAAACTCGTCACTATCCCGACTTGCCGGCTGGCGGCGGCGCGGCGGCGATGCCGGGCTCCTTGTCGCTAGGGTAGAAGGTGTAGGACAAGGTGATCTCGGAAATCGTCTTGGTGTCCTCATCATCGACGATCTTGGGATCAACGAAGAAGGTCACCGGCATCTCGGCGCTCGCGTGGGCGGCCAGCGTCTGCTGCTTGAAGCAGAAGCACTCAATCTTGGTGAAGTAGCGGCCGGCGAGCTCGGGCGCCACGTTGAAAATGGCCCGGCCGGTGACTGGGACGGCAGAATTGTTGGTGGCCTT
>JAENXG010000133.1 GCA_016649675.1 Methyloceanibacter sp. | reverse complement strand
TTGGCCGCCGTCTTGGCGCGCATCTGCTTTGCCAGCATGCCGCGCACCGGCTGCTTCAGCATCAGCCGCTTCCACCAGGGCGCGCCTTTGGAGCGGCGCTTCTGCAGCACCGCTTTCCGCGCCGCCCAGCGGAGATTGTGATGCGTCGGCACGAGCTGATCGACAAGACCGATGGCCTTGGCGGCGGACGGACGCAGCATCCGCCCCGTGAGCATGGCGGACATGGCGTCCATCGGGCCGGCGAGCTGGATCGAGCGCACGGTACCGTTGAGGCCGGGGAAGATGCCGAGCTTCACCTCGGGGAAGCCGAGCCGCGTCCCCTCCTCGCGATCGGCGATGCGGTAGCTGCAGGCAAGCGCAAGCTCGAGCCCGCCGCCGAGACAATAGCCGTGGATAGCAGCGACCACGGGGACCGGCAGGCGCTCTATGCGATCGAACAGCTCAAGGGTCTGGCGCACCACCTCCTTGATCTTAGGCTCGGTGTCGAAGCTCTCGAACTCGCGGATGTCGGCACCGGCGATGAAGCTCCGCTCCTTGCCGCTCATCAGCACGAGGCCCTTCGCCTCGCCGCTCGCCGAAGCGGCCTCGACCGCCCTGACGATCTCGCCAAGCTCCTCGGTCGGGCGCCGGCCGAGCGAATTCATGCTCTCGCCCTTGCGGTCGATGATCGCCCAGGCAATTCCCTCGAAGTCGATGGAAAAGCGCCAGTCCTGCAAGTTGGGAAGTGTGGTCGCCATGTTCAGCCTTACTCAGCGGCAATATGCTCTTGTTGATGCTCTTGTTGCTCTAGAGGGACCGGCTGCCCGGAGGGCGCCGGCGCCTTTGCCGCAATGTCGGGCGTGGGGCTCATGGAACGCCGCGGCGAAATGTCGGACGCGGCGAAGTCGTCGACGCCGATGACGCGCTCAACGAGATCGCGCTGCTCGGCAAGAGCGCGCGCCTCCTCGCCGCTCAGCACGCCCTTCTGCTCGGCCTCAGCGATCCAATCGGTGTTGTGATAGCGCCTCACCGCGCCGCTGCGGATGGCGCGCTCGAGCTTGCGCTCGGCCTCCTCGTTCGCCACCACCTTGAGAAGCGTGTATTCGAGCAGACCCACCCGGTCGCTCGGATCGACAGAGGTAAAAATGCCCATGGTGAGCCGGTCGCGGAAGGCGCCCGGCTGAAGCGCCGCACGCACGATCTCCTTACCCGCTTTGTCGCTTGCCGGACGCCGTATCGCGCCCACGGGGAAAACGAGCGGGCGCATCAGCCATGCCGCCCAGCGCATCGGAAAATTCCGCAGCGTGCCGAGCAGGGCCTGGTCAAAGCGGTAGAGGCAATTCCTGGCGCAATAGTCGACGAGCTTGAGGTCGGCGGCGGGACGCCCGTCATCCTCGAAGCGCTTGAGAACCGCCGACAGGAGATAGAGCTCGGACAGCGCATCGGCCATCCGGCCGGTGATCTTCTGCTTCACCTTGAGGCCGCCGCCGAGCAGCGCCACGGTCAGGTCGGCGACGAGCGCAAAGGAGCGTGAGGCGCGGGCGAGCTGCTGCCACCAATGGCGCGTCGCCCCGGCATTGGGGGGCGAGGAGGCAAACACGCCGAAGGTCACATTGTGGAAGAGCGCGCCCGTGGCATTGGAGAGCGTGAAGGCCACGTGTTTGTCGAAGGTCTCGGCGAAGATCTCGACGCCCCGCTCGCGATCCTCATCCTGCAGCGCCTCGATCTCGGTGAAGAGATAAGGGTGGCTGCGCAGCGCCCCTTGGGCAAAGGTGATCAGCGTGCGGGTGAGGATGTTGGCGCCTTCGACGGTGATGCCGACCGGCACCATCTGATAGGCGCCCTGGATGTAGTTGGAGGGCCCGTCGCAGATGCCTCTGCCGCCATGGATGTCGAGCGCATCGTTGACGCTTTGGCGCATCCGCTCCGTCGAGACATATTTGAGGAGCGCCGAGATGACGGCGGGCTTCTCGCCGGCCGAGACCATGGAGGCGGTCACGGCGCGGGCGGCCTCGAGCTCGTAAGCCGCCTCGACCATGCGGGCCAAGGGCTCCTCTACCCCCTCCATGAAGCCGATCGGCAGGTTGAACTGCTTCCTGATGCGCGCGTAGGCCGTGGTCGTCCGGAGCATCGACTTGGCGGCGGCGGCGCTCGTCGCGGGAAGTGAGATGGAGCGGCCCGCGGCGAGGCAGCTCATCAGCATGCGCCAGCCCTGCCCTGCCCGCTCGGCGCCGCCGATGATCCAGTCGATGGGAATGAAGACGTCGCGACCGCGTGTCGGGCCGTTGGGGAAGGAAGCGCCGGCCGGGAGATGCCGTCTCCCGATCTCGACGCCGGGATGGTTGGTCGGCACGAGCGCCAAGGTGATGCCCACGTCCTCGCCCCGGCCAAGGAGGTTCTCGGGATCGAACAGGCGGAAGGCGAGGCCGAGCAGGGTGGCCTTGGGCGCAAGCGTGATGTAGCGCTTGTCCCAGGTGAGCTTGAGCCCCAGCGTCTCCTTGCCTTCGTGGAGCCCGCGCGTGACGATGCCGATGTCGCGCATGGAGGCTGCGTCGGAGCCCGAGAAGGGACCGGTCAGCGCAAAACAGGGGATCTCGTCCCCGCGCGCGAGACGCGGCAGGAAGTGCTCCTTCTGGGCGTCGGTCCCGTATTTCTCGATCAGCTCGCCGGGCCCCAGAGAGTTCGGCACCATGACAATGGTGACGCCGTCGGGGCTGCGCGAGGAGATCTTGCCGAGAATGAGCGACTGCGCCTGAGCCGAGAAGCCCAAGCCCCCGTGGGGCTTGGAAATGAGCATGCCGAGAAAGCCGTTGTCGCAGACGAAGCGCCAGATATCGTCCGGGATGTCGTGCAGCTCATGACGGATGCGCCAGTCGTTGAGCCGCTTGCAAAGCTCGACCGTCGGCCCGTCGAGAAATTCGCGCTCCTCGGCCGTGAGCGTGATGGGGGCGACGCGGCGGAGCTTGGACCAGTCGGGCGTTCCTCCGAACAGCTCGGCGTCCCAGCCGACGGTGCCGGCTTGAAGCGCCTCGCGCTCGGTGTCGGAGATCGTCGGCATCGCGCCCTTGAGCGCGCGATAGGCCGGCAGCACCACATATTTCCTTCGCATCGCCTTGAAGGAGAGATCGAACAGGGCGAGCGCAACGAGCCAGCCGAACAGGGCCCAGAGGGTGAAGACGGGCCGATACAGGTGGCCGTGAACGAGGCCCATCTGTGCGGTCAGGGTAAAGACGGCGGCGCCTAGCGCCCACAGCCAGAGCGGCGCGCGGTTCATGGCCAAAGCGAACAGGGCGGCGAGGGAAATGCTTGCGAAAATGAACTCAGCCATGGGCGGCCTCTAAACTCGCCTTGGCCCTGACGCATCCCCGGCCGGAGAGCCCTATACGGGCGCTTCTTGGTGCCGGTGCGACAGTCACCGGTCCCGCTTTTCGCCCTCTATGGTCCGGATGGCCCATCGACTCAAGCTCTTTTGCGCGTCTTGGCCGCGTTCTTACATGACCGCGCGAATCATTTGGCGTGCCTGATCTTAGGCGCAAGTGTTACCGAGCGAATTAACACGTCAGTCCTCCGCTTTCTTGTGCCCGGAAGGCGAATTGGCTAAGCAGGGGCAGGCAACAAACGACCAAAGGCCGCTGGGTATAGAGAATCATGGCAGAGCCAGAACGACCGCAGCTCAACCCCTATCAAGTCGAGATCGAGGCCGGCAAACGCTATGCGTGGTGCCGCTGCGGGCGGAGTCAAAAGCAGCCTTTTTGCGATGGCTCCCACGCCGGCACGGGAATCGAGCCTTTAATGTTCACGGCCGAGCGGACCGAGCTTGCGCTTCTGTGCGGCTGCAAGGATACCGGCGATCCGCCTTATTGCGACGGCTCGCATCTGCTGCTCTGAATTTGGACATGCATAGAGCGCGTGCAACGTTGTACGCGGCAAGCCCTTCTTGCTAAGAAGAAGCGGATTAGCGGGCGCCCGCGCGCCAAGCATAAGCTCTGCAAGCCCGTTCAGGGGGAAAGGCGAGGCAGGCGCCCTCCATGGCCTATTTCGTTCAACAGCTGATCAACGGGATCGCGCTCGGCTCGATCTACGGTCTGATCGCCATCGGCTACACCATGGTCTATGGCATCATCGGCATGATCAATTTCGCCCATGGCGACATCTTCATGGTCGGCGCCTTCATTGCGCTCATCGCCTTTCTCGCGCTGATGGCCCTCGGGGTCACCATGATCCCACTCGCGCTCTTCCTCGTGCTCATCATCGCCATGGTGCTTACGGCCGTCTGGGGCTGGACCGTCGAGCGCATCGCCTACCGGCCCTTGCGCGAATCGTTTCGGCTGGCGCCGCTCATCACCGCCATCGGCATGTCGATCGTGCTGCAGAATTTCATCCAGGTGGCGCAAGGGGCGCGGGTGAAGCCGCTACAGCCCGTTATCACCGGAGGCTATGTGCTCTTCGAGCAGAACGGCTTCACCGTCAATCTCTCCAACATCCAGATCCTCATCGTGGCGACGACGCTCATCCTCATGTCGGTGTTCTGGCTGATCATCACCCGCACCGCGCTTGGCCGGGCGCAGCGCGCCTGCGAGCAGGACCGGCTGATGGCGGCGCTCTCGGGCGTCAATGTCGATCGCACCATCTCGCTCACCTTCGTGCTGGGGGCTTCGCTCGCTGCCGTGGCGGGGCTCCTCTACCTCCTCTATTACGGCGTGATCGACTTCTACATTGGCTTCGTCGCCGGCATCAAAGCCTTCACCGCGGCTGTGTTCGGCGGCATCGGCTCGCTGCCCGGCGCCATGCTTGGCGGGCTCGTGATCGGCTTGATCGAGACCTTCTGGTCTGCCTATTTCACTATTGAATACAAAGATGTAGCGGCCTTCTCTATGCTCGCGATCGTGCTCATCTTCTTCCCCACCGGCCTGCTCGGGCGTCCCGAAGTGGAGAAGGTTTGAACGCCTTGGTGGAGCCCGGCAAATCGTTCGGCGGGCGGCTCCAGTCGGCAATCGCCGACGCCATCATCGCCGGCTATATCGCCTTCGCGCTGTTCTGCCTGCTCCTTGGGGTGAGAACCGTCGACAACGTCACGGGGCTGACCCTCAAGCCGCGTCCCGGCGTGCTTGCCATCGCCGTCGGCATCGTGGTGTTCGGGCGTCTCCTGCTCAATCTTTTCGTGTGGCAGGCCGACTATCCCATCACGCGGCCCTTCGCCAAGCTCTTCACGCACGATCCGTTCGAGCGCCGCGACATCATCGTGCTCGGCATCGTCGCGTTCGCCTCTGTGCTTGTCCTCATCACCGGCAGCATCCTCGGCGCTCCCGCCTATCAGCTCGTCTCGGCTTGCGTGCTGGCCTTTTTGGGCGTCGGTCTCGTGCGCCGGGCGATCGTCTATTTCTTCCCCGATCTTCCCTATGCTCGCATCTTCACCCTCGCCGGCATCGCCTTTGCGGTCCTCTTCCCCATCTGCTCCTACCTCCTGGAGAAGACCTTTCGTCTCGGGCTGCCGCTCCGCTACCTGTTCGATCTGTCGATCCTGGTCCTCACCTACGTCATGCTCGGCTGGGGGCTCAACATCGTGGTCGGGCTCGCAGGGCTTCTCGACCTTGGCTATGTCGCCTTCTATGCGGTCGGCGCCTATACTTTCGCGCTCCTTGCCACGACCTTAGGCTGGTCGTTCTGGATGTGCCTGCCGATCGCGGGCGCCGCTGCCGCGCTATGGGGCGTCATTCTCGGCTTCCCCGTGCTCCGCCTCAGAGGCGACTATCTCGCCATCGTGACGCTCGCCTTCGGCGAGATCGTGCGCATCATCCTCCTCAATTGGACGGAGGTGACCAACGGGCCTAACGGCATCTCCGATATCCCGAAACCCACCTTTTTCGGCCTCCCCTTCTCGGCCAACGGCGCCGACACCTTCAGCGCCTTTTTCAGTCTTCGCTACGACCCGCTGCACGGCATCATTTTCCTCTATTACGTGATCCTCGGGCTCGCGCTGATCACCAATCTCGTGACCCTCAGATTGCGGCGGCTTCCCATCGGGCGCGCCTGGGAAGCGATGCGCGAGGACGAGATCGCCTGCCGCTCGCTCGGCATCAACACCACCATCACCAAGCTCACCGCCTTCGCCACCGGCGCGCTGTTCGGGGGGCTCGCAGGAAGCTTCTTCGCCACCCGCCAAGGCTTCATCAGCCCCGAGAGCTTCACCTTCATCGAATCCGCCATCATCCTCGCCATCGTCGTCCTTGGCGGCATGGGGAGCCAGCTCGGTGTCGCCATCGCCGCCGTCGTCATGGTCGGCGGCTTCGAGGCGCTGCGCCACACCGAGGGACTCCAGTCCATCTTCGGCGAGGGGTTCGATCCCTCGCTCTACCGCATGCTTCTGTTCGGCGTCGCCATGGTGGGGATCATGGTGTGGCGACCGCGGGGGATCATCTCCTCGCGCACGCCCTCGATCGTGCTCGATGAGGGGCGCCCCATATCCACCGATCTCGCCAAAGAAGGCCGGGCATGAGCCCGTGGCAGAGCGACCCTTTGCTCAAGGTCGAGCACCTCACCATGCGCTTCGGCGGGCTGACCGCCGTCGACGACGTGTCGTTCGAGGTGGGTCGGCAGGACATCACCGCCCTGATCGGACCGAACGGCGCCGGCAAGACCACGGTGTTCAACTGCATCACCGGCTTCTACAAGCCGACCGA
>JAENXG010000323.1 GCA_016649675.1 Methyloceanibacter sp. | reverse complement strand
CATAAGAGGGATTGCACTGGCCGGTCTTGGTGTTGTGAAACCGGAATAGAAGTGCGCAGGCGACGACCTTATCACTCCGTCGCAAGCGCTTGTCGGCGGTGATTTCAGCAGCAAGACCAGCCTTGTCGGGCAGGGATAGTGCGTTGTAAGTTTGGGCCTGACTAAAATGCGTTTCTTTGCCGCCGCGCCTGCTTGCAACAGGGGCGGCGGTTCGTTTTGGGGGTGGCGGATCCTCGATGTGGTTTGACAAATTCGCGCTAAGTTGTCGACCGCCCGTTGCCTGTTTGACATTTTCTTGGAGACTAAGTTGCTGATCTTCCGGAGAAAATCCCGGCATCATAATCCGCGTGTCGGGGGTTCGAGTCCCTCCTCCGCTACCAGTTTACCCCCCTTGCTAACTCCTCAAAATCCCCGGAGTCGCGTCCGGTTTCCGGTCGTGTTCCAAATGCCTTGCAAGCGTTCGGACTACTGGCAAAAACTTGCGCCCCGCCGCTGTTTCATATCGACATGAAAATGGTTCTTGTGGGCTTCATCGGCATTGGGCCCAAGTACCGTGCCGAAGGTTTTGCACGCCTCATCGTGCACAAATTCCAGAAAATTCCTTTCGCGATCATCCCGGCTGATAGATACCCGCTGCTCTTTGAATGTCTCACTAGATACTCGACTCAGATTGGGCAAGGGCAGCGGCGGATTGGCAGGACCCTTGGGCCAGCTCTCGACCACGGCAATCTGCTTTCCCGAGGCAAGCACGAAATCGGAGATGTCGATTGCATTGGCGAGTGCATGTTCGCTTAAGGGCTGATCGGCACCGCCATTGCGGTTACGGCACGCATAAGAGGCAGCGCGCAGCTTGACAACAGGAGAGTTGAACAAGGCCTTCGCCTTGGGTTGAACGGTCTCGTTGAGCCAAGCACTCAATGCCTTGGCAAGCGCGCAAGTCACGGTGGCCGGTGGATCTATGGCGACCTTCGGGTCGCTCCCGAGTGATTTCAGCAAAATGGGTGCAGGCGCCCCGCATAGTCCCTCTTTGACGGGGAGAAGCGACTCGTAATCGAGCGTGATTGAGGAAAGCGTTTCGTTGCACTGGTCTTTGGCTGCAGCGATCTCTGTGTCAGTCCAAGGCATGGTCGCCACTTCTCCTGGAGGGGGAGGGATCTGCGGTGCTGGCGCACCAACCGGATTCCGCTCAGGGAGGGGCGGTGTATCAGCCGCGGCAATGGACGGGCCCATCTGCTGAGAGCCTTGGTTCGGCACCTGCAACTCGCCAGTTTTTTTGCCCTCTTCGATCACAACGGGCGTGCCTTTCCTCAAATGTCGGGCAAGCTCGAGCGCATCCCAGTTGGTCAAGCGGATGCAGCCATGCGAGGCGGCCTTGCTGATCTTGTCAGGATCGGGTGTGCCGTGGATGCCATAACCTTCGGCCGAAAGACCGATCCAGACTGCGCCCACCGGATTATTTGGCCCGGGCGGGATGTCGAGCTTTTCCTCCACATGAACACCACGCAGATGCAGCGCAGGGTCATAGTGATACACGGGGTTTTCGGCGATGTCGGTCACCTTGAACTCCCCTTTGGGAGTGGGTCGATCTTCGCTGCCGACCGTGGCCGGGTAGATGGCAACGATGTTATTGTCCTTGTCGTAGGCCTTCACGCGTTGCGTGTCCGCATCAACTTCGATACGCGATATTTTGCGCGGCAACGACTCGCGCTCGACATTGGCCACGACGATCTCCTGTTCGGCCTCGTCGAAAGAAGCACTAGGGTTGAGCTTGCGTAGGAGGTCCTCGCTCATGTGGAATTTCTCGGCCAGAAGCTCCTCAGGGCTTGTATATCCGAGGCGTTCCATCGCAGCCTTTTTGCGGAAGTCCTCAGGAATTTTCTTGGAAAAGGGCCCGGCGGTATCTTTGTCGGTGATTTTGTAGGTGACCAGAGCTGCTTCTGAATCACTTTCGAGAAGCATGCGCCAGAGCTGCTCATCCGCTTGCTCTTTGGGCTCAAGCCCCTTCATTTCCCTGAAGGCTGCGATGGCTTTGCGGGTGTTTTCTCCCTGATTGCCATCGATAACACCAGGGGAGGCATGAGCCCGATCAAGCAAGATTTGCAGTTTCACGAGCAACGAAGCGGATGGCTTTCCCTGACTCTGCCACTGGGAGTCATTGACACTCGCCATCGTCAGGTTTTGAGATCTCTGTCGAGCATCCACGGTCGTCGCCAACAGTGCAAGAAAGAGGGCGAGCGACGAAACTCCCCACTTAAACTGGCGAAGCATATCGGACCTTCGGGATCGAGCTTCCCCTGCCTCAACGCCGACGTGAAAACTACGTTCCGGTTGGTCGCCGCAACTCCGTGGGCCAACTCGAGACCAAGCCAGACTGAAGATCGAAGAAGGGGTTGGGAATCTCGCTGCGGGAGGATTCTTTTCCACCCCATCCAGCGCCCGGATCGCGCTAATTGGCGAGCCTTCGCTTGGATGTGCTTCCAGATTGGTCATCGCCTGTATCTCTCTAAGAACAAGGCCTTCCGGGCTTGAAGGTGTCTTCCATACGCTCCACGACCGGGTCGTACCGATCCCGTTGTCCAGTTGGGTAGGTGATCGCCATCACGTTCACGACATGCCCTCCGCAGGAAAACATGACCTTCTCGTAAAAAATGTCGTCACCTCGATACCCGCTGAGGACAAACCAAGAGCGTCCGCGTGGCCTATAAGTAACGTCGTCGTACCCCCCAGCGTTTGTAATCAGCCATCGCTTGAACTCATCAGGCGTTCGGCCTTCTCGATTGTCCCAGGCGCCTACGAGGAACTTCGCATCAGATTCGTGAGAAACGAAATAATGAAAAGCAGGCTTTCCATCACCCTGGATCTCCGAAAATAACGTCCGTGGATAGGCATAGCGGAATCCTAAGTCCGCATCTTGCTCAAATGACCACGGCGGCGTCGCAGCTCTACCAACACCGATGGGAATCAGAGCCGCCACGGATAAAATGCAAATCGAGGCGATAGAACCGAGCTTTGACATCTTGTCTTCCTTTAGTCTCCTGAGGCCATCAAAATCGTCCGAACAGACCAAACAAACCTAGGCGCCTACGTCCATCATGCCGCGCTGACTCGCGAGTCGAAGGATCCCATTCTGCGACCACCGGATAATTTGGACTCGAGAGCGTAAGTGATCGTTTTGGCTTACTT
>JAENXG010000234.1 GCA_016649675.1 Methyloceanibacter sp. | reverse complement strand
CGGGGTCTCGTCCGCAATCAGCTCCTCGATCTGATGTTGCGCGAAATAGCCGACCTTCAATTTGCCGCTGGCCACAAGAGACCCGCCCATCGGCTTGAGCTGACTTGCGAGCAGGCGCGCCAGCGTCGTCTTGCCATTGCCATTGCGGCCCACGAGCGCAATGCGGTCATCGGGACCGATCCGCAAATTCAGCCCCGACAGCACGGGCGTGTCCGCGACATAGCCGACGGCGACGTCGTCAAGCACGATCAGCGGCGGGCGCATCTCCTTGGGGCTTGGAAAGTCGAAGACGAGCGAGGGATCCTCGACCGCCGCGGCGATCGGCTTCATCGCCGCCAGCGCCTTGAGGCGGCTTTGCGCCTGGCGGGCGGTGTGCGCCTTGTAGCGCCAGCGATCGACATAGGCCTGCAGCTTTTTGGCCTTCGCCTCCTGCTGGGTGCGCATCGCCTCGACTTGCGCCTGACGCTCGCCCCGCTGCCGCTCGAACGCGTCGTAATTGCCGGCATAGAGCGCCATCTTGCCGCGTTCGAGATGCAGGATGTAATCGACCACATTGTTCAGGAGATCACGCTCGTGGCTGACCACGATGATGCTGCTGCGATAGCTCTTGAGAAAGGACTCAAGCCACAAGGCCGCCTCGAGATCGAGGTGGTTGGACGGCTCGTCGAGCAGCAGGAGGTCGGGTTCCGAGAACAGGAGCGCCGCAAGCGCCACGCGCATGCGCCAACCGCCGGAGAAGGAATCGAGCGGTTGATGTTGCGCCTCCTCAGGGAAACCGAGACCGGCGAGAATGCGGGACGCGCGCGCCGGCGCCCCATGAGCGTCGATCGCATTGAGCCGCTCGTGAATTTCGCCGATGCGGTGGGGATCCTTGGCGTGCTCGGCTTCCGCGAGCAGAAGCGCGCGCTCGGTCGCCGTGGCGAGCACGGTCTCGAAGGGCGTGGCCTCGCCGCCCGGCGCTTCTTGCGCGACATAGCCGATGCGCGTGCCTGACGGGTACTCGATGGTCCCGTCGTCGGCGTCATAGACCCCGGCAACGATCTTCAGCAGTGTCGATTTTCCGGCGCCATTCCGGCCGACCAGGCCGACGCGGCTCCTCGGCGGCAGGGATGCGGAAGCGCGATCGAGGACGAGGTGGCCGCCCAGGCGCAGCGTAAGACCGTCAAGAGTGAGCATGAGGGAGACCTGATAGCACGCTGGCCCACTTAGTCCTTGGGCTTGTTCGGCTTGTCGTCTTGGTCCGACTCAGACGTGAGGCCAAAGCCGGTAAAGCCTCCACCGCCGCCGCCCCGCCTGGTGCCGCGCTTGAGCGATTGCTCAAGCATGCGCGTGGCCGCGGGCACGACCGCGCGGACGACTTGCTTGCCAAAGGTCGTCCAGAAACCGTCGCTGCGCGAGGCGCCACCGGTCCTCGTCGTCGCGTCCTTCTCGTCGGCCTTGGCGGCCTTGGCCTCGGCCGGCCCCCCGGCCCATTTGTCCAAGACCTCTTGGTCCGCTTCGCTATCTGACGGCTTGTCGGGATACTTGCCTTGCACCGGGCTGTCGGCGATCACCTTGTTCCGCTCTGTGTCGGTGATCGGCCCGACCCGCGAAAAAGGCGGCCTCACCAAGGTGCGCTGGACGATGCTGGGCTGGCCTTTCGCGTCGAGCGTCGAGACCAGCGCCTCGCCAGTGCCAAGTTCCATGATGGCCTTCTCGGTGTCGAAGGCCGGGTTGGCGCGGAAGGTCGTGGCGGCCGCCTTCACCGCCTTCTGCTCCAACGGCGAGAAGGCGCGCAGCGCGTGCTGCACGCGGTTGCCGAGCTGACGCGACACGGTGTCGGGAATGTCGAGTGGGTTCTGCGTCACGAAATAGACGCCAACGCCCTTGGAGCGGATCAGGCGCACCACTTGCTCGACCTTCTCGAGCAGCGCCTTCGGCGCATCCTTGAACAGGAGATGCGCCTCGTCGAAGAAGAACACGAGCTTCGGCTTATCCGGATCGCCGACCTCGGGCATCTTCTCGAACAGCTGCGAGAGGAGGAACAAAAGGAAGGTCGCGTAGAGGCGGGGTGACTCCATCAGCTTGTCGGCGACAAGCACGCTGATATAGCCCTGTTTGCCGTCCTTGAGCATCAGGTCATCGATGTCGAGAACAGGCTGGCCAAAGAAGTGATCGGCGCCCTGTTGGTCGAGCACGAGCAGCGAGCGCTGGATCGAGCCGACCGAAGCCTTGGTGATGTTGCCGTATTTCGTGGTGAGCGTATCGGCGCGCGCCGCCAGGCCCTCAAGCAAGGTCTGCAAGTTCTTGAGGTTGAGGAGGGGCAGCTTCTCGTCGGCGGCGATCTTGAAGGCGATATTCAGCACGCCTTCTTGCGCCTCGCTCAGATCCATGAGGCGCGAGAGCAGCAGCGCCCCCATGCTCGAGACGGTGGTGCGGATCGGCAGGCCCTTCTCGCCGAACAGATCCCAGAAGATCACCGGGTAGGCGCGGAACTCCGGCGTGAAGCCGATGGCCTTGGCGCGCTCCTCAATCCAGGGCTTCGACTCCCCCTTTTCAGCCACGCCGGAGAGATCGCCCTTCACGTCGGCGCAGAACACCGGCACGCCCTGGTCGGAAAAGCCCTCCGCCAAGCCTTGCAAAGTGACGGTCTTGCCGGTGCCGGTGGCGCCGGTGATGAGCCCATGGCGGTTGGCGAGCCGGAGATAGATGAACTCCGCGATGGACTCAGGCTTGATGCTTTGCCCGATATAGACGCTGTCGGCGGGGGCCTTGGCAGCCGCCCCGCCAGCGCTTGCGTCCACTTTCGGCGCTGCCTTGGGCTTCGCCATCGCCGCTCCTCCCCTCGTTGCTGCCTGCACTCTAGTGGTGCCGAGCCTGCCCGCAAAGATGCCCGCAGGCCGCGGCGCTCAAGCCTAGCCGCTTCTTTCTTGGCCCTTCGCCTTCTGCTAGGAGGAGACTTAAGGAGCTTAGAGCTTGACGGCAATGGCGGAACTGAACCTGGCAGGCGCCTTTCCGGCCGCCGATGAGGCGGCGTGGAAGTCGCTGGTGGACGAGGCGCTGAAAGGCGCGCGATTCGCCTCGCTCCAGTCGCGAAGCTATGACGGCATCGTCATCGAGCCGCTCTATGCCCGCGCCCAGGAGGCAAGCCTCATCGCCACGGGACGCGGGCCCGGCGAGCCATGGAGCGTCATGCAGCGGGTCGATCTCAGGGACCCCGCCGCCGCCAACAAGCAGATCCTCGACGACCTGAACAACGGGGCGAACGGCCTCGCGCTCGTGTTCGAAGGCGACGTCGGCGATTACGGCTACGCCCTTCCCGCGACGGAAGCCGCGGTCAAGCAACTGCTGGATGTGGTACATCTCGATGCCGGCATCGCCATCGAGCTCGACTTCGGTCCACCTTCGCGGCAAATCGCAGGCATCATCGCAAGCTATGTGAAGGCCAACGGGCTTGCGCCGTCCTCAGTGCATATCCGCTTCGGCTTCGACCCGCTGGGCGCCATGGCGATGCGCGGCACGGCTCCCATGCCCTGGCCCGATCTCGCCCCGCTCGTCACCGGCTTGATCGGCGATTTTGTGCAACAAGGGTTCGCCGGTCCCTTCGCGGTGGCCGACGGCAGGCCCGTCCATGCCGCCGGCGGCTCCGAGGCCCAGGAACTCGCCTTCGTGCTTGCCAACGCGCTTGCCTATTTGCGGGCGCTGGAGGACCACGGCATCGCGCTCGAGGTCGCACGCAGCTTGATCTATTTCCGCCTTGCTGCCGACCAGGACCAGTTTCTCACCACCGCCAAATTCCGCGCCGTGCGAAAGCTCTGGGCACGCGTCGAGGAGGCCTGCGGGCTCGCGCCGTTTCCTGCCTTCGTCGCCGCCGAGACGGCCTGGCGGATGATGACAAAGCGCGACCCGCACGGGAACATCGTGCGCGGCACCATCGCAGCACTTGCTGCCGCGGTCGGCGGCGCCGATGCGGTGACGGTGCTGCCGTTCAGCGCGGCGCTTGGGCTTCCCGACGCGTTCGCGCGCCGCATCGCCCGCAACACCCAGACCATCCTCATCGAGGAAGCCAATATCCACCGCGTCGCCGATCCGGCCGCGGGCTCGGGCGCCATCGAGGCGCTGACCGACGCGCTCTGTGCTACGGCCTGGACGCTGTTCCAGGAGATCGAGCGCGAAGGCGGCACCGCCAAGGCCCTGGCCACAGGATCGATCCAGCGTGCGGTCGCCAAGGTGCGGGCGGAACGCGAAGCCAACATCGCGCGCCGCAAGGATACTCTGGTCGGCACCAGCGACTTCCCCGATCTCGCCGAGGACGCG
>JAENXG010000325.1 GCA_016649675.1 Methyloceanibacter sp. | reverse complement strand
GATCCTGCAGGAGATCGCAGCGACCATGGATTCGCCTGAGGACATCGTGTTCGACCTCGTGCAGGAAGCGGCGTTTCCCGACCAGCCCGTCGGCCGGCCGATCCTCGGCACGGCAGAGAGCGTAAGCCGCTTCAAGCGCGCCCATCTCGGCTCTTATCTCGCCTCTCAATATCGCGGCCCTAACATGGTGCTGGTGGCCGCAGGCGCCGTCGATCATGAGAGCCTCGTCGCCGAGGCCGAGCGGCGGCTGATGTCGTTCGATGCGACGGCGACGCCCGACCCCACCACCGCCGTCTATGGCGGTGGTGCCAGGCGCTCGGCCAAGCCCTTCGAGCAGACCCATCTCGTGCTCGCCTTCGAGGCGCCCCCCTACCGCCATGCCGACTATTTCACGGCGCAGATTTGCGCCGGCGCGCTCGGCGGCGGCATGTCATCGCGCCTGTTCCAGGAGGTGCGCGAGCGGCGCGGGCTCTGCTACGCCATCTATTCCTTTTCCAGCGGGCTCTCCGACAGCGGCATGTTCGCGATCCATGCGGCGGGCGGACCCGATCGCGCCCATGAGCTGTTCGCCGTAATCCGCGACGAGCTGGTCAAGGCTGCCGAGGAGGGTTTCCGGGAGGACGAGATTGCCCGCGTCAAGGCTCAGCTCAAGATGGGCCTGCTGGCGGGCCTCGAAAGCTCAAGCGCTCGGGCCGAGCAGCTCGCCCGGCAGATCCTCATCCATGGACGGCCGCTGTCGACGCAAGAGCTGCTCGAGAAGGTGGAGATGGTCGAGACCTCCGACCTGCAAGCCTTGGTTGAGCGGCTGCTCGCTTCCCCGCTCAGTCTTGCCACCGTTGGGCCCATTCTTAATGTTGCAAGATTCGATGCAGTGGCGGAAAAATTCACGGTTCCGTCGAGCAAAGCCGCGTGAAGAGGGTGCTATATAAGCCATGGCGTTGTTGCGAGCCGCCTCTCCAAGTGATCTTGGGCCAATTATCGAGTCCGAGTCTGTCATGTTGCGTACGCCGCAGACTTCCGACTATCCCGCCTGGGCCGAGCTCAGGGCGGCGAGCCGCGATTTCCTGACGCCATGGGAGCCGCTTTGGGCCACCGACGAGCTCTCCCGCGCTTCATTTCGCCGGCGCGTGCGCCACTATCTGCGCGATCTCCGCGAGGATGTGGGCTATGCGCTCTTCATCTTCGCTGCCTCGACCGGGTCTCTGGTCGGCGGCCTCACCCTGTGCAACGTGCGCCGCGGCGTGACCCAGTCCTGCACGCTCGGTTATTGGATCGGCGCCTATTACGCCCATCAGGGCTACATGACGGCTGCCGTTCGCTCGGTCATCCCTTTCGTGTTCGATTCACTCGAGCTGCACCGGCTGGAGGCGGCATGCCTGCCTACCAATACGGCCTCGATCAAGCTTCTGGAGAAGACCGGATTCAAGCGCGAGGGTTTGGCGCGCCGCTATCTGCGGATCAACGGCGTCTGGCAAGACCATCTGCTTTACGCGCTGCTTGACACCGATACGCGCCGCTAGGCGCCGGACGGGCAAGCGCTGAGGAAGACGGGGGAGGAATGGCGGAGTTAAGCGCCTCATTGGGAGGTGGAGCAGCGCCTTCCTGGCACCGATGGCAGGCCGGGCGGATGAGCGCGCTCGTGCGCGCCATTTTCATTGCGCTCCTCGTTCTGCCGACCGGCCTCGCCCACGCCATCGAGGCGATCTCCGTGCAGCCCGACCAGGAGAAGGTCGATATCACCGCCAAGGGCGAGCTCTATGAAGGGCGCGGCGACAAGCTCCAGATCGAAACCGCGCCTGGTCCCGACGGCTATATCGGCCGCATGGCGGTGCAGGCGTCCACGCCCGGCACCAATCCGGGCTGGCTCGTCTTTGCCCTGTCCAACCCGACCGGCGAGCGCATCGTGCGCTGGCTCGTGGCGCCCCGCTATACGCTCGCCAATTCGCGCGTGTTCTGGCCCGAGCTTGACGCGGGCCGCGTCGCCGCCGTCACCCCCTCGCTCGGCTTCCGCCCCGAGCCCCTGAAGAGCGACCGCGCCGACATGTTCCGGCTCAACCTCGAGCCCGGGCAGACCATCACCTTCGCCGCCGAGATGAGCTCGGCCCAGGTGCCCCGGCTCACGCTGTGGGACCCTAACGCCTACCAGTCGAAGCAGCAGGACCGCATGCTGTTCAACGGCGTTCTGCTCGGCATCACGGGGCTGCTCGCCATCTTCCTCACCGCCATCTTTGCCGCCAACCACCGGGCCATCTTCCCCGCCACCGCGCTGGTCGCCTGGGCGGCGCTCGCTTATTTCTGCGTCGACTTCGGCTTTTGGAACAAGCTGTTCCCGGTCGGCCCCGACCGCACCGCGCTCTACCGCGCCGCCGCCGAAGCGGGGCTTGCCGCCAGTCTCGTCCTCTTCCTCTACGCCTTCCTGCGCATCGGGCTCTGGCATGTGTGGATCAGGACCTTGTTCTGGTGCTGGATTGCCGCCCAGTTCGGTCTCATCTTCGTCGCCATCGTCGACCCGGGGTTTGCCTCGGGCCTTGCCCGCGCCTCGACGCTGGCAATAGCCGGCGTCGGCACCGGCCTCATCGCCTATCTGGCGCTGCGCGGCCAGGACCGGGCGCTGGCGCTCATCCCGAGCTGGATGCTGCTCGTCGTCTGGCTGTTCGGCGCGGCCATGGTCGTGCTCGGCAAGCTCTCGGGCGACGTGGTCATCTCCGGCCTGGTCGCCGGTCTCGTGCTCATTCTCGTGTTGCTCGGCTTCACCGTGACGCAATTCGCCTTCCGCTCGACCGCGGGCGCCCTCAATTTGGGTCCGCCGAGCCTCGTGCAGATGAAGTCACTCGCCGTCGACGGCTCCGGCGCCTACGTCTTCCAGTGGCACGCCGGCAAGGACCTGATCACCGTGGCGAGCGAGGTCGAGAAGGAGCTTGGGCTCGATGCCGGCAGCCTCAACCTCCCGGTCGAGGAATTCCTCCAGCACATGCATAATTCCGACCGCGAGCGCTTCCGGCTGATGCTGTGGTCGCTGCAGGAGAAGCAGGGCGGCGACCTGCAGATCGATTTCCGCTTACGGCGCCACGACGGCACCTATCTTTGGTACGACCTCCGCGGCCATGCGAGCCCAAGCGACAAT
>JAENXG010000005.1 GCA_016649675.1 Methyloceanibacter sp. | reverse complement strand
TTGCCCCTGCCGCGCCTGTGGCAGAGAGGGTCCGTGAAAACCGCCCTTCCCTCCGCGCGCGGCTATTTCGCCATCGGCGTCGAGGGCATCTCCAAGCCTGTCAATCTCGGCAATCTCGTGCGCTCAGCGCACGCGTTCGGGACGAGCTTCGTGTTCACCATCGGCGCTGACGAAAGGGCTTTGGAGATGAGGGCCGACACCTCCAAGGCCGACATCCATCTGCCCCTCTACCATTGGGCCAGCCTTGCCGAGCTTGCGCTGCCCAAAGGCTGTAGCCTGGTGGGGGTCGAAATTCTGGACGAGGCGACCGACCTGCCGAGCTTCGCCCACCCGCTGCGGGCGGCCTATGTGCTAGGCCCTGAACGCGGGGCCCTGAGCCCCGCGCTTGCCGCGCGCTGCCAGCATCTGGTACGCATTCCGGCCGCTTTTTCGCTCAATCTGGCCACTGCCGGCGCCATTGTCATGTATGATCGCTTGCGCGCCCTCGGCCGCTTTGCCTCCCGCCCCGTCGCCGAAGGGGCTGACGCGCTCCCGCCCTCCCCGCATGTGCAAGGCGCCCCCCGACGGCGGCGACGGCAGGGTTGACCGGCTATTCTGGCCAAAGGAAAATCAACACTGTATGGTTTACGCCTGCTCACGAATCGGGGACGGGGAGATGCGCCGGGCCGTTCGAGCTGTTTGCGTCATGGGGGCGTTGTGCTCAACGTCCGCCTATGCGCAGGACGTCACGCTCTTGGAGAAGTTCAAGGACTGGTCCGCTTATGCCGCGACCGGGACGCCCAAGGTCTGCTTCGCCGTCGCCAAACCCAAACAAGCCAATCCCGCGAAAATCAAACGCGGCCCAATCTTTTTCTACATCTCGCGCTGGCCCGCCGACGGGGTGACGAACGAGGTGAGCGTGAAGATGGGCTATCCCTTCCCCTCCGGCGCCAAGGCGACGCTGACGGTCGGCACCGCCAAGTTCGATCTCTTCACCAAGGAGGAAGGCGCCTTTGTCGAGAAGCCTGACATGGAGACGAAGCTCATCGAGGCCATGAAGGGCGCCAGCACGATGAAGATCGACGGCAAGTCGGCGCGCGGCACCGCCACGAGCGACGTCTATTCGCTCGACGGCTTGAGCGAGGCCCTCGACCGCGCCGCCAAGGAATGCGCGGGTTAAGTCGACGCAAATCCTCTCTTCGTCCCCTTCTTGCTCGCCAAATTGAACACGACTAGGGTCGCCTCCGCGCCGCACCAGCCGCAAGGAGAAACCCGCCATGAAGGTCCTCACCGCAACGATCGTCGCCGCCGCACTCTTGAGCGCAAGCCCTGTACTTGCCGCCGAGACCGCCGATCTCAGCAAACTGACCTGCGCCGATTTCACCAAATACGACGACAATAACAGAGGCCTGATCATGATGTGGCTCGAGGGCTACTACACCGAGGAGGATGAGCCCGCGACCATCGACTTCGGCAAGATGGCGGGCCACCTCGCCCAGTTGCTGATCGATTGCCAGGCCAATCCCGACAAGAAGATGTTGGATGCGGCCGACGAGGCGATGGACAATTAGCCATTGTCGCTTCGTGTTCGGTGCGCCTTACCCCGCCTGGTCCTTGGCATTCTCTTCGCCGTGCATGATATGACGGGGTGAGGGCCGGATATGCCGGTCCCACTGCCAGATGCCATGACCATGCCGTCTTTATCCACGCAGGCGACGCCCAAGATCGGCGATCGGCCCCACCACGAGCCTCTTCTCGGCCTCAGTCGTGACGAGCTAGGCGCACGCTTGCGCGTGCTTGGCGTGCCTGAGCGGCAGATACGCATGCGGGTGCGCCAGCTGTGGAGCTGGCTCTATGTGCGCGGCGCGACGGACATGGCCGCCATGACCGATATCGCCAAGGACCTTCGCGCCGAGCTTGGCCAGGCCTTCACGCTCGAGCGCCCGAAGATCGAGACCGAGCAGGTCTCTGTCGACGGCACGCGCAAATGGCTGTTACGCCTTGCCGACGGCAAGGAAGTCGAGACGGTCTACATCCCGGAGGAAGACCGCGGCACGCTCTGCATTTCGAGCCAGGTCGGCTGCACGCTGACCTGCAGCTTCTGCCATACCGGCACGCAGAAGCTTGTGCGCAATCTGACCGCTGGTGAGATCGTGGGCCAGATCATGCTCGCCCGCGACCGGCTCGGCGACTGGCCGGGTGCGACCGCCCCCGACCCGCGTGGCTTGCCCGACTCCGATCGCAAGATCACCAATGTGGTGCTCATGGGGATGGGCGAGCCCCTCTACAATTTCGCCAATGTGCGCGACGCCATGGCTATTACTGCCGACGGCGAGGGCCTCTCTATCTCCAAACGCCGCATCACACTCTCGACCTCGGGCGTGGTGCCGGAAATCCCGCGCTGGGGCGAGGAGGCAGGGACCATGCTCGCCATCTCGCTCCACGCCGTGCGCGACGAGCTGCGCGACACGCTGGTGCCCATCAATAAGAAATGGCCGCTCAAGGAGCTGCTTGCCGCCTGCCGTGCCTATCCCGGCCTCTCCAATGCCAAACGGATCACCTTCGAATATGTGATGCTGAAAGGCGTGAACGACTCCATCGCCGACGCCAAGGCGCTGGTGCGGCTCCTGGCCAAAATCCCTGCCAAGATCAACCTGATCCCGTTCAATCCCTGGCCCGGCGCACCGTTCGAATGCTCCGACTGGGAGCAGATCGAGAAGTTCGCCGAGGTGGTGAACCGCGCCGGCTATGCGAGCCCGGTGCGCTCCCCGCGCGGCCGCGACATCATGGCGGCCTGCGGCCAGCTCAAAAGCGCCAGCGTGAAGCAGCGCGCCAGCGAGCGGCTTATCCAGCCTGCGTAGGCCGCCCTGGCCGCGTAACAACGCATGCTGCTCAAAGAAGCGTCCCTCTCAGGAAAATCAGCGCGATGCTGAAATAGATCACCAGGCCGGTGACATCGACAAGGGTGGCGACGAAAGGCGCCGATGCGCTCGCCGGGTCGAAGCCGATCCGCTTCAGAATGAAGGGCAGCATCGACCCGGCGAGGGAGCCAAAGGTGACGATGCCCACAAGCGCCGCGCCCACCGTGCAGGCGACCAGCCTCCAGTGCTCGCCATAGTCGAACAGACCCAAATTCTGCCAGAGGGTTATGCGGAGAATACCCACGAGACCGAGAATCGCTCCAAGCGTCAGTCCTGTCGGCAACTCGCGCAACGCCACCCGCCACCAGTCGCGCAGCCGTACCTCTTGCAGCGCGACGGCGCGAATGATGAGCGAGGTCGCCTGCGACCCCGAGTTGCCGCCCGAGCTCATGATCAGCGGAATGAAGAGGGTCAGCACAACCGCCTTTTCCAGCTCCGACTCGAAATGCTGCATCGCGCTTGCCGTGAGCATCTCCCCTAGAAACAGCGCACACAGCCAGCCGGCGCGCTTCTGAATCATGCGAACGAAGCCGATATCCATGTAGGGCGCATCGAGCGCTTCCATACCGCCGAACTTCTGCACGTCCTCGGTGCTTTCCTCGATCATCGCATCGATGATGTCATCGACGGTCACGATGCCGAGCACCTGGCCCCGCCGGTCCACCACGGGTACGGCGAGAAGGTCGTATTTTGACATCAGGCGGGCCACGTCCTCGCGGTCGGTCAGCGGTGACACGGTCAAAGGGCGCCGCGGTGGGCAGACGGAAAGGACAGAGTGCTGCGACTCGCCGGTGATCAGCCGGCGAAGCGAGGTTGCCTTTACCAGCGCCTTGGTCTTCGGGTCGAGCACGTAGATCGCATAGATCGTTTCCCGCGTGCTCTCGACCATGCGGATATGGCGCAGCGCTTCGCCCACGGTCCACGTCGCCGGAACGCCGACAAATTCGGTCGTCATGATGCTGCCCGCTGTGTTCTCCGGATAAGCGAGCAGCTTGGTGAGCGAAGTTCTCGTCTCTAGGTCGAGCCCGTCCAGGAGCCGGTCGCGGGGCGCCGCATCGAGATGCCTGAACACCTCGGCGCGCCGGTCGGCTGACATGGCGGTGAGCAGCGCCGCTGCCCGCTCCGGGGTCTGGGCCTCCACCAAATCGGCGCCGCGCTCCAGCCCTGGCTCATCGAGCACTTCGACAGCGCGCTCCAACGGCATTGCCGAAAGCGCAACCGAAGCGGTTTCAAGGGGCTCTGCGTTGAGCCGCTCGACAATGTCGGCGGCATGCTCGTTGGCGAGCTCTGCCGCCAGTGCATCAGGGTCGAGCGTCTCAGCTTCGTTGAGGGTATCGTTCATGGCTCACCTTTGCTCGACGAGCCGTCAGGCCCGGTCGCGGGTGAGCCGATTCGCTTGGGATCAGACCACGCCGGGCGCTAACGGCAGTGGCAATCGACTATGGCTGTCACTCGTCATGCGATTGGGTTTCCTAAGTCTTGGCCTCGAGCCGCAAGGTGGATCCTCGAGCAGGAGGCGTCAATGGATCTCGCTCGAATGCGGCACTGTCGCGCACCCAAAGAGACTAGGCAGCCCTCGCCCAGGCGAGCGCAGCTTCCAGCCGGTCGTTGCCCCAGAAGAGCTCGTCGCCCACGGTGAAGGACGGCGCGCCGAACAGCCCGCGTGACCCGGCCTCCTCGGTCTGCGCGCGTAGCGCCGTCTTGTTTTCCGCTGTATTGGCGGCGGCCAATGCCGCATCGGCATCGATGCCGAGCGCGGTGAGGATCGCCCGAAGCGTGGCCTCGTCGCTGATGTCCTTCTGCTCGGCGTAATTGGCGGCAAACACGGCGCGGGTGAAGGCAGGTGTCCACCCCTCGCTTTCCCCCACCAGCGCCAGCCGCGCCGCTTTCAGCCCGGTCTGCGAGAAGCGTACCGGCGGCATCTTGAGCGCGAGCCCTTCGCTCTCACAGATGCGCGCGAGATCGCGCCACATATAGCGCCCCTTGGCCGCACAGATGTTGAACGGCGAGTCGTTCCAGCCATGCTCCTTGAAAAGCGGCCCGAGAGGAACGGCCGCCAGCGGACGCCGACACCTGCGCTTGCAGCCAGCGCCTCGATGTGCATGGCGGCAGGATAGGAATAGGTGCTCGCGAACTCATACCAGAACTCTATGGTCCCCATCGCGATGGTCCCCATGACGAGGCGTGCCCCGCGCGCTGCGTGTGGCTGGGCAGCGGCATTGCGAGGTGCCGACCTTGCGAGATGTTATAAGGCTAGTTGGCGCGTGACGCAGCACGACCAAGGGGGTGAGCAGTGATCGTCCGGACTCTCTTCCGCATCCTCTGGGTGGTCGTGGCGTTTTTTCTCGCGGCCCTCGCCGCAATCATCGTGCTGTTTGCGCTCGGCGCGATCTGGGCAGGCGATGAGATCCGCGCCGCCGATCCCAACCATCCGATGGTGCGCCATGGCGGGCAGGCCGCTCTTGGCTTCGTGGTGTTCGCCGGCACCGTCGCGCCCGCGCTCAACGCGCTGCCGGCGCTCCTCGCCGTGATAGTAGGGGAGATTTTGCGGATCAGGTCGTGGATGTATTACGTACTGGCCGGAGGGGCGTCGCTTGCCGCCGTTCCGCTACTGATCGCGCCCACACCTGCGGACCTGCCTTCGATCTTGGCCAGTCAATACCTGACCATCTTCGCCGCCGCGGGCTTTGCCGGCGGCTTCATCTATTGGCTGCTCGCCGGCGCGCGGGCCTGAGAAACGGCCTAGTCGAGCGCGGCGGTATCGAGCGCCGCGATCCTTGCTTGCAGCGAAAGGCGCGCCGCGGGCCAGGGCTCGGGCGCGTGTTGCGTCACGGTCTGCCGCCATGCCTCGCCGCCGAGCCCGCGCATGCGCCTCCTGGCGAAGCCGCGACTGAGAATGCCCGCAAGCTCGCCGTCACTGAATTTCGCGTCTTCGCCTGAATGCTGCTCTACGACTTGGGTTGCCATTGCTCTCCCACCTTCTCGTATTTTTGCTTCACCGCTGCCCACGCGACTTTGTGAGCAACTTCCTCCAGAGACTCGCTGCCCCGCCGTTTGCTGGGGTTCTGGTATTCCTCCCAAGCGCTATAGAATGCCTCGCGATAGATGTCCTGCGCGTGGCTCGGGAGATGGTCCTTCACGCTGTCGGGCAGCTCCTGGTTTGTCCGGTATGGCATTCGCCTTACTCCTGCGCCGACCAGCTCAAGCCTTAAAACGCCCGCCTAACCGCTCGGGTTCCCGCCGCGGCCGACCCCGAGAGGAAAAACCCGCTTCGAGCGCTCGGCACTGACACAAATCAAGACTGTCATTTGTTTCGTCATGGGATCGCCATCCAAGAAGAACCCTCCTTCGCGAGTCACTTGAAACCGTTGTCTCAGCGCGCTAGCGTTTGTCCTCAGTGTTGGGGGTCGGGGGTCGTTGTGTCGCGCGCCTGGTGCCATTGCTCTTGGTCTTGTCATCGGGGTCTTGTTCGCCGCGTATCCCCTGTTGGACCTGCAGGTCGCCGATTGGTTTTTCGATCACGAGAAAGCCAAATTTCCCCTCTCGATCAAACACGACTGGAACCTTGTGCGCCGCGTCGCCAACTGGGTTCCCTTCCTTCTCATGCTGCCCGCCATCTTCGCTCTCCTGCGCAAGCTCGTATTTCCGAGCGCGCCCATGATGATCGCTCCTTCGGTCGTGCTCTTTCCTTATTGGCTCCTTCCTGATCGGCCCGGGCCTCACCAGCAATCTGCTGCTCAAGGAGACTTGGGGCAGGCCGCGGCCCAATAGCGTTCAGCAATTCGCCGGGACGGCAGAGTTCCAACCCTGGTGGCGGCCAAGCGGGGCGTGCAAGCGGAACTGTTCCTTCGTGTCGGGGGAGGCTTCGGAGGCCTTCTGGACTGTCGCACTGGCGAGTCTCGCGCCGCCGCAACTCCGGCCCATCGCCCTCGGCAGCGCCGTCGTCTTCGGCACCGCGGTCGGCGGCTTGCGCGTCGTCTTCGGCCGTCATTTCGTGACCGACGTGGTGTTCGCCGGAATCCTGACTATCATCGTCGTCACGGTGCTCTACCGGCTCTTGCTCGATCCGGTAAGGCGCAACGACGCAAGGCTCGAGCGGGGGATCGAGCGGTTCTCGTTGGCCTTGCACAAGGGGGCATAGGGGCGCTCCTTACCTGGGCTGGAGCCCGCCCTCGCAGGCGCAAGAACAAGAAGCAGGCGCCGCGAGACGACGGGCCAGCACTTGCACAAGCGCCTCGCCTGCCTATAGTCGCGGGTTCCTGACAGTCCCGACCGGGCCCTAAGAGGCTCTCCCAATGCCGACCGACATCAAGAAGGTCGTGCTCGCTTATTCCGGCGGGCTCGACACCTCGATCATCCTGAAATGGCTGCAGACGACCTATGGTTGCGAGGTCGTGACCTTCACGGCCGATCTCGGCCAGGGGGACGAGCTCGCCCCCGCCCGCAAGAAGGCCGAGATGATGGGGGTGAAGCAGATCTTCGTTGAGGATCTGCGCGAGGAGTTCGTGCGCGACTTCGTCTTCCCCATGTTCCGGGCCAACGCACTCTATGAGGGCGTCTATCTGCTCGGCACCTCGATTGCCCGGCCGCTCATCGCCAAGCGCCAGATCGAGATCGCGCGTGAGACCGGCGCCAATGCGGTAGCCCATGGCGCGACGGGGAAGGGCAACGACCAGGTCCGCTTCGAGCTCACTTATTATGCGCTCAACCCCGACATCAAGGTGATCGCGCCCTGGCGGGAATGGGCCTTCAAATCGCGGAGCGACCTCATCGAGTTCGCCGAGAAGCATCAGATCCCCGTGGCCAAGGACAAGCGCGGCGAGGCGCCGTTCTCGGTCGATGCCAACCTGCTGCACTCCTCATCGGAAGGGAAGGTGCTGGAGGACCCGGCGGTAGAGCCGCCGCCTTACGTCTATCAGCGCACCATCTCGCCTGAGGATGCGCCCGATCACGCGACCACCGTCACCATCGGCTTCAAACGCGGCGATGCTGTCTCCATCGACGGCAAGACCCTATCGCCCGCTTCCCTGCTCACGCGGCTGAACGAGCTTGGCCGCGACAATGGTATCGGGAGAGTCGATCTCGTCGAGAACCGCTATGTCGGCATGAAGTCACGCGGGGTCTACGAGACGCCGGGCGGCACCATCTTGCATGTCGCGCACCGGGGAATCGAATCGCTCACCCTCGACCGCGAGGCGATGCATCTGAAGGACAGCTTGATGCCGCGCTACGCCGAGCTCGTCTATTACGGCTTCTGGTTCTCGCCCGAGCGCGAGATGCTCCAGGCGCTTGTCGACAAGAGCCAGGAGCATGTCGAGGGCGAGGTGAGGCTCAAGCTCTACAAGGGCAATGTCATGGTGATCGGCCGCTCAAGCCCGAAGTCGCTGTACTCGGACAAGATCGTCACCTTCGAGGACGACGCCGGCGCCTACGACCAGAAGGACGCGGCAGGCTTCATCAAGCTCAATGCGCTGCGCCTTCGCCTGCTCGGCAAGCGCCGATCCGACCCAAAGAAATGAGCCTTGTCTTGGGTATCGATGCGGCCTGGACCGCTAAGAACCCGAGCGGTATCGCCCTAGTTTCCACCGAGACTGATCCGCCGAAACTGATCCGGGCTTCGCCGTCCTTTGAGGATTTTATGCTCGGTACAAAGCCGGACGCGTGGTGTGGCAAACACGAGCCTCAAGCATCCCTTAGTGAGGTTCTGAGCAAGGCTGCAGAAATCGCTGGCGGCGCCGTCACTGTCATCGCCGTCGATATGCCGGTAGCCATGATCAGGTTCGGGGGCGGCGGGAATGCGACAACGCAATTTCCCGAGAATTCTGGAGATACAAATGGCAACTCACACCCCTACCGAACAGCGCCCAGGCAAGGTCTCAATTGACTTCATGAGGGATGCGGCGGCGGGGTTCACCTTGCGCACGTGTTCCTCACGCACAAATGGCGGCCCGTCGGTGTTGGAGGCCTACCCGCACGTAGCATTGCTGAAACTGTTTCAAGAAGACGACGGCCAACTTCCCGAAAGGTTGCGCTACAAACTATCTCGGCGAAAGGCGTATTGGCCCACGCTCAGCCCGGAAGAGGGGCGCGAAGAGATCAAGCGCGAGTGGGAGCGGATCCTCGCCCGTCTCAAGAGCAAGATCGATTTGGACCTTGAGATCGCCTGCGCCGGAAGGAAACTCCGCTGCTGGAAAGCTTGGGAGGACGTGATCGACGCCATTGTTTGCTGCTGGGTGGGGCTTCAATGGCTCGCCGGCAGGGCGAAGCCTTATGGAGACGCCGAGGCTGCGATCTGGGTTCCGAACGGCATAGAAAGGAAGGCCCATGATGTGGCCTGACACGCGCCTGCTCGATCTGTTCGGCATCGAGCTTCCGATCGTCCAGGCGCCGATGGCCAATGCCTGCGGCGTCGACATGGCCGTTGCGGTAGCGGAGGCGGGCGGGCTCGGGTCTTTTCCGTGTGCTGCGCTGTCCGACGAGAAGATCGGGGCCGGCGTGGCCGAGATCAGATCGCGCACAGGCAAGCCCATCAACCTCAATTTCTTCTGCCATGAGCCTGCGCCCGCCGACGCCGAGCGCGAGGCAGCTTGGCTCAAGCGTCTAGCGCCTTACTATGCCGAGCTTGGCGCCGAGATGCCCAAGGTCCCGCTTAAGGCGAGCATCGTGCCGTTCACTGCAGCGACCTGTGCCGTCGTCGAGGAGCTTCGCCCAACGGTAGTGAGCTTCCATTTCGGACTGCCGGACGCGGCGCTTGTCGCACGCGTGAAGAAAGCGGGCTGCAAGGTCATCAGCTCCGCCACGACGCTCCGCGAAGCGCGCTGGCTCGCCGAGCGCGGCGTCGATGCCATCATCGCGCAAGGCGCCGAGGCTGGCGGTCACCGCGGCATGTTCCTTGAGACCGAAATCGCCACGCAGATCGGGACGCTCGCTCTCGTGCAGCAGATCGTCGGGGCGGTGAGCGTGCCGGTGATCGCTGCGGGCGGCATCGGCGACGGGCGCAGCATCGCGGCGGCGTTCGTTCTCGGCGCGGCTGGCGTGCAGATCGGCACGGCCTATCTCTGCTGTCCCGAGGCCACGATCTCGCCCTTGCACTGGGCAGCGCTCGCTGAGCCCGGCCGCGAGACCGTCATCACCAATGTGCTGAGCGGACGCCCGGCGCGGGGAATTTTGACTCGTTTGGTCAGGGAGCAGGGGCCGATCAATACGGCCATCCCGGCCTACCCTCTCGCCACCCCCGCCCTTGCACCGCTCCGCGCCAAGGCCGAGGCGAAAGGCTCAGGCGATTTCTCGCTACTCTGGTCCGGCCAGGGAGGCGTTCCCGTCTCTGGCCTTGGCGCCAAGGAGCTCACGCGCAAACTTGCCGAAGAGGCGCTGTCGCGCCTCAAATCATTGGCCTGACCTCCCGCCCCTCCGGGCGACCTACTCAGGCATGATCACCGGGCCCTTGCGGAACTTGGCGAAGACGCTCACGCGGCAAGCGTCGGCTCCGTAGACATCACCGCCGGCTCGGCCTTAGGCACATCGGTCAGATGCGGCAGGTCGCACAACCCGCCGCCGAGATAGAGGTGGTGCCAAAGCTGGGTGGCGACGACACCGCCGAGGCCAAGACTTGCAAAAGCGCCGAGCGTTGCTCCCTCGCCCTTCGCCAGCAACGCGCAATCGCGCTGCACACTTGCGACATCGAAATACCCGGTCCGCGCTAGAGCCTCGGGGCTGATCAGGTCGCGCACGAAGGAAGGCGGCCGCGCGAGGAAGGTCTCGGCGAGCGGCGCCCGGAACATGCCCTTCTTCCGCCAGGCAACCTCCGACGGCAGGACGCGCGCCGCCGCATGCCGCAACAGATATTTGTCCTTCAGCCCGTGGCGAAGCTTCCAGCGCGGGTGGATGCGAGAGGCAAAGGCGATCACATCCTCGTCGAGGAACGGGTAGCGCGCCTCCACGCTGTTCGCCATGGCCACGCGGTCACCCTTCTGGCTGAGCAAGAGGCCTGCCAAGTGGACCTTGTAGCCGAGATAGAGCGACCGGTTCAGCGGATGCCACCGGCCCATGCGTGCAAGATCGAGGTCAAGGTCCTCATAGGCTACGTGGGCGCCAAGCTCTTCTTTCAGCCCCGCGCTGTAATAGCGGTCGCGCGACGTGGCGACGAGATTGTAAAGGATCGACTGGGCGTGCGGGCCACCGATCAGGCCGTCGATGCGGGCAAGTTCACCGAAGGCGAGGTTGGGCGCCGCCCATTTGCGCGCCAAGCGGCTGGCCGCCGTGCTCGGCCGGAACGCATCGCCGACATCGAGCGTGCGCGCGATCTCCCGGATCTTGAACCAGAAATAGCCGGCGAAGGCCTCGTCCGCCCCCTCGCCGGTGAGCACCACCTTATAGCCTTGGGCGCGCACCTCGCGGGAAAGCGCGAGCAGCGCCGCGCAGGAGGTGTCGAGCACCGGACTCTCCCCGGCGGTGACCAGCGCGGCATAGGTGTCGGTAATGAGGTCGGGCCCCGCATCGACCACGGTCTGTCGGCCGCCGATCGCACGCTGAGCTTCCAGCGCGTTGTCCACCTCGTCGAGAGTGGGGTCGGGAACGCGCACGGTGAAACTCGGCAGCGCGTGACCCGCAACGCGCGCGGCCGTGGCGAGCAAATAGGCCGAATCTACCCCGCCACTGAGATAGCCGACCACCGGCACGTCGGCCCTGAGCCTGACCTCGACGGCCCTCGCAAACGTCGCCTCGAATTCGTCGATGAGGACGGACGCGTTCGGGGAATCGTCCTCTTCGCCCCAGTCGGGAAAGTCGAAGTCCCAATATTTGCACTCGACCGGTTCGGCCGCCCCGCCATCGCTGCGGAAGGCGATTTTCAGATAGTGCCCTGGCGCGATCGCCTGCACGCCCTCGAACGCGGTGCGCCGCCCACCAAGGGCGAAGAAGGTGAAAAGATGGTCGAGACCGCGCGGATCGGCCCTGGGCATGACCGCGCCCGAGGCGATCAGCGCCTTGATCTCAGAGCCGAAATAGAGGAAGTCGCCCTGCCGCGACCAGAATAGGGGGCAGATTCCTACGCGATCGCGCGCCAGCAGCACGATCCGGCGGCGAAAGTCGACGAGCACAAAGGCAAACTGACCCTTCAGATGCTGAAGCAGCCCCTCGCCATGCTCCTCGTAGAGATGGACGATGATTTCGGTATCGGTATGGGTCCGGAACACATGGCCCTTGGCCTCCAGCTCCTGCCGCCGCTCGCGAAAATCGAACAGTTCGCCGTTGAAGACGACGGCCACGCTCCGGTCCTCGTTGAAGATGGGCTGCCGCCCATCACTGAGACCGACGATGCTAAGACGGCGATGGGCAACCCCTAGGCCGGGCGCAACGAGGAATCCGTCGTCGTCGGGTCCCCGGTGCCACAGCGCATCCGCCATGCGTCGCAGCATGGCTTGATCCGGCGATCGCCGCCCCTTGAGATCGATCACACCAGCCAAGCCGCACATCGACGCCTCCTTCGCGCAAAATCCAGGCGCGGGTTAAACGCTGGGCGTCGCTTTTTTATGGCGATGCAGTGCAGGACTCTTCGACGCGGCCTAAGGGCGCGCCTAACCCCACGAATCACTTTGAATGCTGACGCGGCACTGGCTGAAACGCAGCTTGCCCCATCAAGCTTCCCGCGCTTAGCTTACGCTAAGCTTACACCCTTCAACCGATGAGGGGTGAGCGAAAAGGCCTACTCCGGCATGATAACCGGGCCCTTGGGGAACTTGGCGAACACGCTCTCCGGCACGCCGAAATTAGTGGCGAGCAGAAGATCGGGGTTGGCGGCCATCCAGGCGGTGATGGAGACGGATTGATAGGTGGCGTTGTTGAGCACGAGCACCACCTCCATGTCGTCGCTGCCGGTGTTCTCGATATAGTGGCCATAGCCTTGCGGCACGTAGCCGACATCGCCCGCGGTGAATTCGTCGGTCCGCGCCCGGCCGTGGCTGCCGAACACGGTCATCCGCGCGTTGCCTCTGATGTAGAATTGCCATTCGGCCGCGTTCGGGTGCCAATGCAGCTCGCGCAGAGCCCCCGGCTTGATGATGAGCAGCGCGCCCGTCATGGTCGATGCGATCGGAAACTCCCGCTCCGACACCGTGCGCATGGTTCCACCGGCAAAAACGTCGGGGCTCTGGGCGAGCAGCTGGTAGCGATGGGTGAGCGGAGGCGCGTTCAGCGAGCCTGGTGCAGGCTCCGGCGGCAACGCCGCCGGCACCGGGCCCGTGGCGATATAGACCTCTTTCTTGGGAAAGTCGGCGAAGGTCGCGGCCGGCAGATCGAAGGTCTTGGCCAGCACCTCTGGCGGCGTATGGCCGAGCCAGTCGCTTATGCTGAAGGTCCCAAACTCTGAGAAATAGCCGTTGTCGAACACCAGCACGAAGACACACGTGCCGGGACCGAGCCCTTGGATCGAATGGCCATGGCCGCGCGGGAAGTACCAGACGTCGCCCGGGCCGAAATCGACGATCTCGCACTGGTTCTGCGGGTCGATGGTGGTGACGCGGCAGCGCCCCTCGATCACATAGGCCCATTCGGCGGCGTTGGCGTGCCAGTGGAGCTCGCGCAAGCCCCCGGGCTCGAGCGTCATGTAGACGCCGGCGAGCTTCTCCGACACCGGGAACTCGACGACCGTCGCCTCCTTCGCCGTGCCGCCATTGAAGGTCTTGGTGGGCAGGCTGCCGAGAGGGAAGCGGAAGGAGGGAAGCTCGGGACCGTCGAGCGGCGGCGGCGCGGGCCCGAAAGTCGGCTCTGCTGTTTGGTCACCCATCGCGTCAGCGCTCCACAGGACACTGCCCATCGCCACACCCCCAATCAGATCGCGGCGAGACAATCCGGACATTTTGCTCCCTCCAGATGAGAGCTTGGAAGCCCTACAGTGGCCGCGACTTTGTAGGAGGAGTGCTAAGGAAGATTTGATTAGGTGGCGTCAGGCGGCCGTCAGGCATGGCATTCTTGCCACCTTGCCGAAGTCTTGCGCAGCGAACATATAAACATGCCGGGCCTCGACGCACCTTGTAGTCGGGGCCCGAACCGTTATATTGCAGCGCACAAATCACCAAGCCGCCAATGCGGCGCTTTAGCGAAATCCTTCCCAAAATGAACCTGCGCAACATCGCCATCATTGCCCATGTCGATCATGGCAAGACGACCCTGGTCGACCGCCTGCTCCAGCAATCCGGCTCGTTCCGCGAGAACCAGCGAGTCGCCGAGCGCGCCATGGATTCGAACGACCTTGAGCGCGAGCGCGGCATCACCATCCTCGCCAAGGTCACCTCGATCCTGTGGAACGACACCCGCATCAATATCGTGGACACGCCAGGCCACGCCGATTTCGGCGGCGAGGTGGAGCGCATCCTCGGCATGGTGGACGGTGCTCTCGTCCTGGTCGACGCCGCCGAAGGTCCGCTGCCGCAGACCAAGTTCGTGGTGTCGAAGGCGTTGAAGATGGGGCTCAAGCCCATCGTCGTCATCAACAAGGTCGACCGCGCCGACGCGAGGCCGACCGAGGTCGTAAACGAGGTGTTCGACCTTTTCGCGGCGCTTGACGCCAGCGAGGAGCAGCTCGACTTCCCCATCCTTTATGGCTCGGCCAAAGAAGGCTGGATGGCGGCGAGCCCTGAGGGCCCGAAGGACAAGGGCATGCGGCCGCTGTTCGATCTCGTGCTTGAGCATGTGGCGCCGCCCCACGTCGAGGAGGGTCCCTTCCGGCTGCTCGGCACGATTCTCGAGGCCAATCCCTATCTCGGCCGGATTGTCACCGGCCGCATCACCTCGGGCTCGATCATGCCCAACCAGCCGGTCAAGGTGCTCGACCATGACGGCAGACTGGTCGAGCAGGGCCGCGTATCGAAGGTGCTTGCTTTCCGCGGACTGGAGCGGGTCGCCCTCGACGAGGCGATGGCCGGCGACATCGTTTCGCTGGCCGGCCTCCCCGATGCGACCGTAGCCCACACCATTTGCGCGCCTGAGGTGATGGAGCCGCTTCCCGCCCAGCCGATCGACCCGCCCACCCTGTCGATGACCTTCCGCGTCAACGACTCCCCGCTGGCCGGCACCGAAGGCAGCAAGGTGACGGGCCGCATGATCCGCGACCGGCTCTTGCGCGAGGGCGAGGGCAATGTGGCGCTACGCATCACCGAATCCGAGGACAAGGATTCGATGGAGGTGGCCGGCCGCGGCGAGTTGCAGCTCGGCATTCTGATCGAGACCATGCGGCGCGAGGGCTTCGAGCTCAGCGTGTCGCGGCCCAAGGTGCTGATGAAGCGCGATTCAAGCGGCACGTTGCTTGAGCCCATCGAGGAGGTCGTCATCGACCTCGACGAGGAGCACGCCGGTATCGTGGTGCAGAAATTGTCCGAGCGCAAAGCCGAACTCGTTGAGATGCGCCCCTCGGGCGGCGGCCGGCAGCGTCTCGTGTTCTACGCGCCGACGCGGGGTCTGATCGGCTATCAGGGCGAGCTCCTCACCGATACGCGCGGTACCGGCATCATGAACCGTCTGTTCCATGAATATGCGCCGCATAAGGGCCCGATCCAGGGACGGCGCGAGGGCGTCTTGATCTCGACCGAGGCGGGCGAAGCCGTGGCCTACGCGCTGTGGAACCTCGAGGATCGCGGGCCGATGATGATTGAGCCTGGCGCGAAGGTCTATCGCGGCATGATCGTCGGCCAACACACCCGCGAAAACGACCTCGAGGTCAACGTGCTCAAGGGCAAGAAGCTCACCAATATCCGTACCACCTCCAAGGACGAGGCGGTTCGCCTCACGCCCCCGATCCGCATGGTGCTCGAGCGTGCGCTCGCGTACATCCAGGACGACGAGCTGGTGGAAGTCACCCCGAAATCCATTCGGCTCCGCAAGCGCCATCTCGATTCCAACGAGCGAAAAAGGGCCGAGCGGCAGAAAGCGTCCGTCGACGCGTGATGCGCGTCAGTGTCCGGTCATTCCGCCTAGCGTCTCTCGTCCGGGCGAAGTCGGGGCGCCCGCGGACGAGGGAACCGCGGCCTTCGCAGCGGGGACGATCTTATCCACATCTTCGAGATTGATCGCCTTGCATAATTCGATGATGTGCGGCGGCGCTTCTCGTCCCCCCTTGCATTTGATGTCCCAATATTTGATGTGAGCGAAGAAATCGGCCACCCTTGAATTTTCCGTGTACACCTCGATGTCTTCGATGGCCTCGCCGAAGACGTCCTTCAGCGGCCCTCCAATCGGGTCTCCCCAGAGCACTTGCGACATTGGGAAGTAAAGGTTCGTCCACCGCGTGAGGGCGAACATTCCTCCTTGGTGAAAGCGACGCGGAGCGTCTGGTGGATTGGGAGGCGTGAACGTCAACAGCCCATCGCCGTCACGCATTTGCGGCGGGCAAGTCGGGTACTCCCGTTCCCACTTCCGCAGTGCGAGATCCGCGGTAAGCTCTTTCTCCGTCGCTCCTTTGCACATGAGGTACGCGGCATGTACCAGCGCACTCCCCAGCGTGACGAAATCGGTCACGGGCCACGCCTCGGGCAACGCAAGCTGGTTATCGCCAGGGGGCTCCCCCTGCCGCGGCGCCTCTGCTTAGCCCACTGATTTAGGTCGCGTGGGCGCTTCTTACCTTTGGGGCCTTTAGGCATTACTTTCCCCACGTTTCGCGAATGGCCTTCCGGATAAACGCTGTGAGATCGCCACCCGCCGCAGCATGCAAATCCTCGCGCGAGATACCATCTTCGGCGGCGTCGGCAACGCACTCAAAGACGGTATCATCTGTCGTTTCCGGATCGCGCACCTCTGCACGGATGTAAGAGTTCACCCAATTTCTAAGAAACTTGCTGGCCGCGTCGCTCATGTGTCATTTCCGTGCTTCCCGCTAAGCATATATGAGGCGAGGCCGGATGCTAAGCCAGCGTCAAGGGCTGCCACATTCAAACTGGCCCACTACCCAACCCGCAACAGCGGTGATCGTCGAGCCCGACGTCACGCCGAAATCGATCCGCCTGCGCAAGCGCCACCTCGATCCTCACGACCGCAAAAAAGGCCGAACGCCGGCGCCTTGCCGAAGATGTTGCCTAATCTTCCCGATATTATCTACCAATATACCACGCGAAATATTGCCAAGTAGACCATTGTTAATCGTAGCTTAATATTAGTTTAATCTACCGAGTTGATCTACCTCAAGCGCCAGTCATTGTTATTCAGTAATTTGCCGACTCCGGCAGATTACGCAGGTCAACTGCTGGCCACTCGAACCCGGAGGATTTCATATGCTGAAGATCGTTGGATTGGCGCTGGTCTTAGCCATGGGTAGCACCTCGGCCATTGCCAAGGATGACGACGACGACAAGGTCCCCGCCGCCGACCTGGCCAAGGTGACGGCCGCTCTGGCCGACCTCGGCTGCAAAGACCCGGAGGGCGTCTAGAAGGAGGAAGAGGGCATCTACGAGATTGACGACGCCAAGTGCAAGATGGGTACGATGGACATCAAGCTCGACAAAGATTTCTCTGTCATCCTGATCTCACGCTCGCTGATCGTTGGAACCTCTAGAACGTCGTGGCGCCTGCATTGCGGCCAGAGACCGATCGGGCGGCTCCGCCTCTGCGGCGCGACGGCGCGCTTCCTCCCAGGGAAGCCCGCTTGACTTGAGTCGGCCCGATCTTTCGCGCGGGAGACTGTTGCCTGAAACCAGCTCCTCTCTGACTGCCGCGGGATAATAGCGACGACCCCTTTGCCCCACGCCTCCACTCTGCGCTAGGCTGGCGTCATGCCCGTCGATGTCGTGCATATAAGGCCAGCGCGGCTGAAGGATGCTCCGGCCCTCGCCGCTGCCTACGAGGAGGCATGGCGGAACGCGTATCAGGGCATCATCCCTCATCTCTCGCTTGAGCGCATGATCGCGCGAAGGGGGCTTCGCTGGTGGGAGAGCGCGCTGCGCAAGCGGACGCCGCTCCTCGTGCTCGAGTTTGGCGGCGAGGCTGCCGGTTATGTGACATATGGCCGCTCGCGGCTCGGCCGCACGCCGTTTCAAGGTGAGATCTTCGAGCTCTATCTCCACCCGACCTATCAAGGCTTCGGTCTCGGCGAAAAGCTGTTCGACGGCGCCCGCATGCGGCTCGCCGAGCTCCGCCTTAAGGGCCTGCTCGTCTGGGCGCTGGCCGACAACGACTCCGCTTGCGCGTTTTATCTGCGCCTCGGCGGGAAGCCCATCGCCGAGGGCGCCGAGAGCTTCGGCGAGGTGTCGCTGCGCAAGGTGGCGTTCGCCTTCCCGTGACGGCTTAACCTCGCGTTTACCGCAAACGTTGGGCGCACCTTAACGCCACTCCCCTATAAGCCTCCCCTCATCCTTCAGGCGGCTAACGGGGAGCTCGTCACATGGCTGACGTCGGCGCTCGGGATCGGCTGGTGATGGCCGGTCTTGTGGTCCTTGGTTTGCTCACTGTCGTTGCCGGCGTGCTGTCGGGGCGCTCCACCATCAACTACGTTCTGGCCAGAGACGCGCGCGAGGGGGCGCTGAGCTGGGCGGCCGAGATCGACAAGCGCCTCGGCGAGCAGGACTCCCCTCCTCCCCGGCTTCTCGACAAGGACCTGCAAGTGCTCGACGCGGCGAAGCTCCGCGCCGACGGTGTATCTGGTGCGGCAGCGAGCCTGCCGGCCAGCCCCACGTTCAACACCAAAGGTTTCAGCCTGATCGAAGGCCTCGACTGGCTGACCATGGGCTGGGCCTTGAGCCACATCTACCGCAACCACAACGAATTCGTGAGCAAGCTCGACGGCTTCGCCGTGCTCAGCCCCGACGGGACGACCCTCGCCGTCGCCGGCGATCTCTCACCGACCAGCTTGAGGGACCTGCTTGGCCAAAGCGAAGGTGGCGCGGCGCTTGCTCAGGCCGTCAGCGAAGACACCGTCGAGACGGTGGCGATCCCAGGTGACGCCCATAACCGCCTCGCCTTCGTGCCCGTTACCGACGGCGGCAAGATCGCCCGCATCTACGCTTTTGCCGTCGACCAGACGGCCGCCGCCGCGCTCACCAATGTCGCGCTCACGGTGGTGACGCTGACCACGAGCCTGCTGATCGTCATGGGCTTCTCGGTGCCCGCTGCCATCGCCTCGCGGCGCATCCGCGAGCGTTGGCTTGCCGAGGATCAGATTCGCTATCTCGCCATGCATGATTCGCTCACCGGCTTGCCGAACCGCCTGCAGCTTCACCACCATCTCGATCGCGCGGTCGCCCGTGGCAAGCGCCACGGTCACCTGATGGCGGTGTTCTGCCTCGACCTCGATCGCTTCAAGGACGTCAACGATACGCTCGGTCACGCCACCGGCGATGCGCTGCTTGCGGAAGTGGCGGCGCGGCTGAAGGAAAGCACCCGCGATGTCGATCTCGTCGGCCGTTTGGGCGGTGACGAATTCGCCATCGTCGCCGAGAACCTCGATGCGCCTGAGAATGCCATGCGGCTTGCCCGCCGCGTCTGCGCCTCGCTCGCGGAGGCCTATCATGTGAACGGCCATGAGGTGACCATTTCGGCGAGCATCGGCATCGCCATCGGCCCGCTCGACCGCGAGCCCCCCGATACGCTCCTGAAGCACGCCGACCTCGCGCTCTACCGGGCGAAAGACGACGGCCGCAACACCTTCCGCTTCTTCGAGCCGGCCATGGATGCGGCGCTGCAGAAGCGGCGACGGCTGGAGAACGATCTCCGCAATGCGCTGCGCAAGAACCAGCTCTATCTCGACTATCAGCCCCAGTTCGATCTGGAGAGCGGCAGGCTCACCGGCTACGAGGCGCTCGTGCGCTGGTGGCATCCCGTGGAAGGCGAGATTCCGCCGTCCACCTTCCTTCCGATCGCCGAGGAGACCGGCCTGATCGTGCCGCTCGGCGAATGGATCATGAAGACCGCCTGCGCCTACGCGACCACCTGGCCGCTCGACACCACCCTTGCCGTCAACCTCTCGCCGGCCCAGTTCAAGACCCAGGATGTGTTGGGCCTCGTGCGCAGGACGTTGAACGAGACGGGCCTTGAGGCGCATCGGCTGGAGCTCGAGATCACCGAAAGTATTCTCCTGCAGAACACCGAGTCGGTCATGGACACGCTGACCCGCCTCGATCAGCTCGGCGTATCGATCGCCATGGACGATTTCGGCACCGGCTATTCGAGCTTGAGCTATCTCACGCGCTTCCCGGTCAAGAAAATCAAGATCGACCGCTCCTTCATCGACACCCTTGGCACGAGCCCGCAAACGAGCGCCATCGTGTCGAGCATCGTCGGCCTTGGTCAGTCGCTGAAAGTGACCATCACCGCCGAGGGCGTGGAGACCGAGGGCCAGGCAGCGATGCTGAAGAAATGGGGCTGCGACCAGGTCCAGGGCTTCTACTATGGCAAGCCCGAGGCCGACGTGCCGGAGTCTGACAAGGCCCCTGTGAAGCGTCCGCTCGTCGCTTAGGGGCGCTCGCGCGAAGCAACACCCGAGGCTTGCCGGTTGCGCGATCCGCGCCTAGATCGAGCCTCATGGTCCTGTCCGATCTCATCGGTGCCCCGCAGATCGCGGCGCTGCTCGTGCTGGCGCAGCGCGGGCTGGAGGAGCTCTACTCTGCGCGCAATACACGCCGTCTGCTTGCCGACGGTGGGCGCGAGGCCGGAAGCGTCTACTATCCTGTCGTGGCCGCGACGCACCTCGCCTGGATCGCCTCGCTGTTCTTTCTCGTCCCGCCGCAGGCGCCCATCGTCTGGCCTCTCATCGCCTATTACTTGGCGCTGCAGATCGTGCGCTATTGGGTGATCGCCAGTCTCGGCCGGTACTGGACGCACCGGATCATCACGCTTCCCGATGCGCCGATCGCGCGGCGCGGCCCGTACCGGTATCTTTCTCATCCGAACTATGCGGTGACCATCATCGAGACATTCGTATTGCCCCTCGCCTTCGGCGCGCTTGCACTCGCGGTCATCATGACGGCGCTGTGGTGGACCGTGATCCGCACCAAGATCAGGCTCGAGGATGAGGCGCTTGCCTCCCGCCGCCTCGCTCAGAGATCGGCGGCGACGAACTAGGCCGACACGCCCCTAGTCCAACGACGGCTCAATCCTTGGTGAGGCTGCCGTCGACACCATAATGCTTGGCCATGCTTCCCTTGCAGTCGAAGCCGCGCGCGTCTCTGGCGGCGATGACGCGCGCTTGATCGTTGGCCTTCGGATTGCCCGCGGCTTCCACATAAGCGAGGTGGCAGGCATCGTCCTTGCCGAGCTTCGTGACCACGAGGGTCGCGCCCTTCCTGTCGTCGACGCCCCAGCTGAAGCGGAGGATGGTGGCGAACGGCTTCCAGCGCCCGCCCGCCTTGGCCAGGCGCCATTCGAGCGTGTCGCCGATATTGTTGAATTGGGGGAGGGTCGCGTTTGCCGCCGTCTGCGTCTCGGCCTTGGGTCCGTAGGAGACGAAGATGCGCAAATCGCCCTCGGCCATGCGGACGTCGATGCCCTCATAGCCCTTGCAGCGCCACACCGTGCCGTAGTCCTTGGCGTCGGCCGGCGTGATGTCGGCGCATTTGGCAAGATCATGCGCGGTATAGACGCTGGACACCTCCTCGGCCTTAAGCGGCAGAGAGCACAGGGTCGCCGCCAGAGCCATCCCTACCGCCAGCAGCCACGCGCGCGATTGCCGGTCCATGTCGCCTCTAAAGGTCGTGGTTTCACTGCGAGCGGCCTTGCGAGGCCGCGAGCCGCATCATAGAAGGCAGGGAACCACTCTTTCCAGCATGGTTCACCCGTCATGGCAGAGATGAAGATCGCAGTGCTTGGGGCCGCCGGACGCATGGGTCAGGCGCTCACCCGCGCGCTTGCAGAGACCCGGGGCTGCGTCATCGCCGGCGGCATCGAGGCCAAGGGCTCGCCCGCGGTCGGCCGCGACCTCGGTGAGATGGCCGGGCTCGAGCCGCTCGGCATCGCTATCACCGACGATCCCCTGCCGGTGTTTGCTGCCGTCGATGGCGTGCTCGATTTCACTACGCCCGCCTCCACGACCGTGTTTGCCGCGCTCTCGGCCCAAGCGCGCATCGTTCATGTCATCGGCACCACCGGTCTCTCCGAGGCCGATGAGGCCAAGATCGAGGCTGCCGCCCGTCATGCGACCATCGTCAAAGCCGGCAATATGAGCCAGGGCGTCAACCTCCTCGCCATCCTGACGGCGCGCGTGGCCGAAGCTCTCGGGCCTGAGTTCGACATCGAGATCCTGGAGATGCACCACCGCCATAAGCGCGATGCCCCCTCGGGGACCTCTCTGCTGCTCGGGGAGGCTGCCGCCAAGGCGCGGGGGATTTCGCTCGAGGAGCGAGGAGTGCGCACCCGCAACGGCGAGACCGGGCCACGGCGGGAGGGCGATATCGGCTTTGCCGCACTTCGCGGCGGCGATGTGGTGGGAGAGCATAAGGTGATCTTTGCCGGGCCGGGCGAGCGGATCGAGCTTGCCCATATCGCCACCGATCGGGGCATTTTTGCGCGTGGCGCCGTCAAAGCAGCCTTGTGGGCGAGGGGAAAGGACCCCGGCCTCTATTCGATGAAGGATGTTCTGGGCTTGTAAGGCTGGCCGGATAGGTCTCCCTCTTCGCTGGCAAAATGCCGCGCAACTGCCTAAAACGTGGCTCCGCTTCGCCGGAATTGGGCCCGAACCCGCGGCGATGGTGAGATTCGAATTTAACGTTCCTCGACTATGCTGGGGGCGAAGCTTAAGGAGCCGCTGCGGCGGGGCTAGTACCGGAACGATGACAGGGCCCTCTCAAGACGAAGAGCCTCCCAAGCTGGGCAATGTGCTCGTTCTCATCCGCCACGGCGAGAGCGAGTGGAACCGGCTGAACCGGTTCACCGGATCAAAGGACGTCGACCTCACCGAGGAAGGGATTTTCGAGGCCCATCGCGCCGGCGCCAGGCTCGAGCGGGAGGGCCACCGCTTCGAGACCGCCTACACCAGCACGCTGAAGCGCGCGCGCAACACCTTGCGCATCATTCTCGGCGAGATCGAGCAGGAGGATCTCCCCACCGTCATTGACGCCGCCCTGAACGAGCGCGACTATGGCGAGCTGATGGGGATCAACAAAGAGGACGCGCGCAAGCGCTGGGGCGACCACCAGGTGCATCTCTGGCAGCGCTCCTACGACATCGCGCCGCCGGGAGGCGAGAGCCTCAAGGACACCGCAGCCCGCGTGCTGCCGTTCTACGAGAAGCGCATCGCGCCGGAGCTGCGGGCGGGCAAGAACGTGCTCGTCGTGGCCCACGGTAATTCGCTGCGGGCGCTGATCATGCAGCTCGACCAGCTGACCCCTGAAGACGTGATGGCGGTCGAGCTCGGCACTGGCCGGCCGCTGATCTATCGGCTCAATGCCGACGGCAGCGTCGCCGAGAAGCGCGACCTCGCGGCTTAGACCGCGGGGCTCCGCGCCGATGACAATGCGGCGGAGAGCGCAGACGCAAAGTCCTCGCGCTCGGAGTCGGTCAAGAAGCTTGCGAACACCAGCCTATGCCCATGCGAGGCGAGCGACAGCTGCGTGGGGCGCCCGACCCTCTGCTCCAGCTTTAGACGCACCCAATAGGGGTTGAAGTTCCAGACTTGTGAGCGCCCCGAAGGCGCGACACGGGTGACCGTAAGCGCATCCTGTTTCAGGTCCACCGTCTCGTAGAGGCGGAGCGCCCGGAAGTTGAGCGTGAAGGCGGTATAGAGCAGGGCAACGTCGAGCCCCATGAAGCCCACCACCGGCCAGGCGCCGATCATGTAGAACAAGAGCCCCGTGCCGAAGCTGACGGCGGACACCGCCCCCATCAAGATGAGAAAGCCCTTAGGCCCCAAGGACCTGTGCGGCATGAGCACGGCGCTGAAGCGCGCGGCGTCGTGAATTGGGTCGCGAAGCTCTGTCATGACAAGACCGGAGCATGATCCGGAAAAGTGGGACCCGGTTTTCCGATAAGATCATGCTCAAAGCAAAAAGCATGATCCGGATGGAGTGGAAGCTGCGAAGAGATCATGCTCACACAAAATAGCCAGTTGCGCCGGCCGATTCAATCGCAAGGCCGCGAGCGCCCGGAAGCTCGATCAGAGGTAGACAAGGGCCCGTGGCAGTTCAATCCAAAGGCGGAAAGCGGGCAAAGGGGAAGAGAGCCCTTGGCTCGAAAGCCCTTGGCTCGAGAGCCGTCGGCTCGAGAGCCCCGGGCTCGCTTCTGACGCAAAGCCAGATTGACGAGATTTTCCGCCGCTTTCACGAGGCCTGCCCGCACCCCAAGACCGAACTTCACTACCAAGACCCGTTCACCCTGCTGGTGGCCGTCGTGCTGTCGGCGCAGGCGACCGACGCCTCGGTCAACCGCGCCACGCCCGATCTCTTCCGCGTCGCCAACACGCCGGAGACACTGTTGGCACTCGGCGAGGCCGGGCTCATCGAGAAGATCAAGACCATCGGTCTTTATCGCAGCAAGGCGAAGAACCTGATCGCTGCGTCGAAGAAGCTCGTCGAGGAGCATGGCAGCAAAGTGCCGGACAATCGCGAGGCGCTCGAGACACTGCCCGGTGTCGGCCGCAAGACCGCCAATGTCGTGCTCAACGTCGCCTTCGGCGAGAAGACGATTGCCGTCGATACCCATATTTTCAGGGTGGCCAACCGCACCGGCCTAGCGCCCGGCAAGACGCCGCTCGACGTCGAGCTCACGCTCAATGAGGTTGTGCCCGAGCGCTACAAGCACAACGCCCATCACTGGCTGATCCTGCACGGGCGCTATGTGTGCAAGGCGCGCAAGCCAGAATGCTGGCGCTGCCTCATCAACGACATCTGCCTCTATGAGCCGAAGACCCCTGCGCCGGGGTGACCTAATGCCGCTTTCTCGACCGACTTGATCTGAAGGCCGGCACGCATACATCCGGGAAAACCCGCAACTCTACGGACGGTCACCATGAACAGGTTCCTTCTGGTTATTGCCCTGGCGATCGCCTACTCGGCCCCCGTCTTGGCAGCGTCAGGCGAGACGCACAGCAAAGCGAAGCAGACGCATGTCGGGCCCACTTCGGAGCGTCTTTCGAAAGCGCTGGGTGGGTTTAACCGAGGCGATCCCAACGACCCTTATTGGGATCCGTGCATCTCCTACCAGAGGAACTGGGGTCCAGGCGCCTGTGGCGGCCGCTAACGCCACGACCTATGAGTGCCGAGCGCGGACGCCGAATGCTGGCGCTGCCTGATCGCTGATCTGGAAGAGCTTAGGGCCCCGCGTTGACGAACCGCACGCTCAAGGCTGGCGCGGTCCATGCGTGGCCAAGCTCCCCCGAATGAAGCTGCCGTCGCCAACACTAACCCGAGCCAGCCGCTCCTACCTAGGGCGAGGCGCGAGCCCAAGACCTGTGCCGCGGGCGAGGCCCTTATAGATGCGCACCATGAAGGCGGTGGCGAACAGGGGCGTGAGGAAGTTCAGGATCGGCACCGAGGCAAGCCCGGCAATGACGAGCCCGCACATGAAGACGTAACCGCGGTTCGCCTGCCGGAGCTGCTTCGCCTCGGCGGCGGGGAGGTGGCGCATGGCGGCAAGCTCGAAATATTCTCGGCCGAGCAGATACCCGTTGCCGATGTAGAAGGCGATGAGGTTGATCCCGGGGATCAGGAGCAGGAACAGCGCGAGGATGTTCACGGCAAGCACGACAAGGAAGAACTTCAGCGCCAGCCCGACCGACTGCAGCGTGGGCAGCTCGCGGCCCGGAGGGTCCGCCGGATAATCCGTGCGCTCGACCTCGGCCGCGATGTCGTCGAGATAGAGGCCCGCGATCAGCGAGGTGACCGGAGGGATGAGGAAGATCGATCCGACCACGAGCGCAAGGCCGCCGAGCCATTCGATGGTCTTCTCGATCCAGCCCGGCCATTGCACGAAATGGCTGAAGCTCCATTCGATGCCGACGATCAGCACGACGAGGACGCCGATGGTGAAGCCCACGCATTTGATGAGCACGGCTCGAAAGGGCGGCGTGAACAGCTCCTGGAAGGCCTGACCTGCGGCAGTGAGCATGACGTGCTCCCGTTTTATGGCGACGCGAATATAGTGGCGCGCGCCGAAGACACCAGGGCTGGAGCATGACCTACGAAAAGTGGGAACCGGTTTTCCGAAAAGATCATGCGCAAACGAGAAAGCTGGAGGGGCGGCATCTGAATGGCTGACAAGCTCTACGACGTGGTCGGGATCGGCAATGCCATCGTCGACATCATCGCGCGCGCCGACGACGGCTTCCTCTCCAAGCACGACCTCGCCAAGGGCTTCATGCGCCTCATCGATGCGGAAGAGGCGAACCGCCTTTACGAGGCCATGGGCCCTGCGGTCGAGCGCTCGGGCGGATCGGCCGCCAATACCATCGCCGGGCTCGCGTCATTCGGCGCCAAATGCGGCTTCATCGGCAGGGTGGCTGCCGACCAATTCGGCGGCATCTTCCGCCACGATATCCGCTCGCAGGGCGTAGCCTATGAGACGCTGCCGGCGACAGATGGCGCGCCCACTGCCCGCTGCCTCATCCTGGTGACCCCCGACGGCGAGCGCACGATGAACACCTTTCTCGGCGCAAGCGTCGGCTTCACGCCTCAGGATCTCGATTACGCGATGCTTCACGCCGCAAAGATCGTCTATCTGGAGGGCTATCTCTTCGACAAGGACGAGGCGAAGGCAGCCTTCAGAAAAGCCGCGCGCGAAGCCAAGAAAGCCGGAGCTAAGGTCGCCTTGAGCCTGTCCGACGCCTTCTGCGTCGACCGCCATCGCGCCGACTTCCAGGCCCTTGTGCGTGAGGGCGCCGATATCGTCTTCGCCAACGAGAAGGAGATCACCACCCTCTACCAGGTGAACAGCTTTGCAGAGGCCGCCGATGCGGCGCTCCAGGACTGCGAGATGGCGGTCTTGACGCGCTCCGAAGCGGGATCGGTGATCGTGGGGGAAGGCGAGACGGTCGAGATCGCGGCCTGGCCCGTTCCCGAGGTCGTCGACGTGACGGGCGCCGGGGACCTCTATGCCGCGGGCTTCCTCTTTGGGCTGACCCACGGGGCGCCGCTCGAGACCTGTGGGCGCCTCGGGAGCTTCGCCGCCGCCGAGGTGATCAGCCATATCGGCGCAAGGCCGGAGACCCCTTTGCGCAAGCTCGCCAAGGAGCACGGACTCATCGCTTGAGCCGGTCAGGCTGTGACTTTTCGGCCACGGTAGCCGGAAATCGCCTTACGGCAGCTAGAGATAACATCCTGCTTAGAACTCAAGCTGGTATCCTCGCTAGCAATCGAGAGATGCGGGGGACCCTTCATGCGGAAATCGTTGCAAACGCTCGCGGCCACCGCGCTCTGCCTCGGAGCGTTGTGGCAGACCGCCGCAGCCCAGGACGTGGCCTCCGCGACCTATGGCAGCACGCGGATCTATATCGGCGGCGGATTCCAATTTCTGACGCTCCCCGACATCAAGTTCACTGGCAAGGGCGATCCGAGCAATTTCCGCTTCCAGACGAACAGCGATTTCAGCAACTACGGATGGGCAACGGGCGGAGGGATCGAGACCGGCCTCGGCTTCTGGGGCGCTTCTCGCGTTACCGGCGGGATCAAGGGCTTCTGGTCCAATGTCCAGGATGATGATCGCACCTCCTGCAAGGCTTCAACCTGCGTCGCACCGGACCCCGCAGGTGGCCCGCCGGCCTTCGGACCTCCCGTCCTCGTGACCAAGACAGATCGTAACGTGGACTATTGGGGCGGCTCGCTCGAGGCGAAGCTCTGGTCTCCGAATACCACCGAGGTTAAGCCCAACTTTTACCGCAACGACTACTTCATCGTTGGCGCCGATATCCGCGGTATCGATCAGGACAACCATTTGAACGGGCACTTCAACGGCGACCCGATCTACACCTACAAGGAGACGCTGAATACGACCTATTACGGCGGCTATGTCGGGCTCGGCGGCGAGTACAGCTTCGGCTTCATCCCGGGAATCAAGAATGTCGGCGGTCTTTACGATCGCCTTGGGCTACGCACTTTCATCAGTGCGCGCGCCGGGCTCTACGAGGCCGATACCGACTACGACGGCCGATACGCCCTCCAGTTCGTTCCCTTCAGCTCGAAGATTTCCAAGTCGAACGATGATTTGGCCTTCATCGGCACCATCTCGCTCGAGACTCGTAAGCAGCTTGGACCGCGCACGAGCCTCTCGCTTTTCACCGATTACGAGTACATCTCCTCGGTTCCCAAAATGCGCTATTCCGACGGCGCCCGTCCGACGCAGATCGATAGCGAAGGCGCCTTCGCCACTCGCACCATGCTCCGCCTGAACATCAGCTTCGGCGGGCAGCCCGAGATGGCGCCCGCTTACGCCGAGCCCCTGAAGTAGTCCTCAGGCACCTGCACGCTCCTATTCTGAGCTTCGGCCTCCTCGTTCGCGAAGCTTGTCGCGAGCGTGCCATCGCCAACCCCTGCCCCGTTACACGTGCGCCGTTTGATGGTATGCTTCTCCGAATCTTGCATCGGCTGGGGGGCAACGGCGTGGGCTCAGGATCCCGGGACCCAAGGCTCCGGAACGCAAGTCATCGACGGCACCATCATCACGCTTGGCGGCGGCGCCCAGCTACTCTCGCTCCCGGATATGAAATTCAGCTTCGTTACCGGTGACAACGGCAATACCACCCACAAGCAGACGAACAGCAATCTCGACGACTATGGCGGAGCCTTCGTTGGCTCCGTCGAGACCCCGTTCGGCTATTGGGGAGGCACGCCGGTCGCGGGCGTCGTGTCGGGCTTCTTTGCCAATGTCGAAGGCGACGACACGAAAAGATGCGTGAACTCCGGCGGCGGTTGCTTCGTGGAGAACCTCGTCGATAACCCGGACAAGCTCGACAGCGTCGGCTACGAGCGCTTCAAGACCAAGACCAGCCGCGACGTCGACTATTGGGGCGTCGGCGCCGAAGCGCGCTTCGGCAAAGGTCCGGCGCCGGTCCCCGATGCTGGAGGCTATCTGTTCCGCCTTGGCTATGTCGGCATCGGCACCGACGTCAGGGGCATCGATCAGGATAACAGGCTCAGGCTGCGCGGCGACGGCCCGGCGGTGAACTACGGCGAGACGCTGGATACGACCTATTGGGGCGGCTTCCTGTCCATCGGCGGCGAGTACAACGTTCTCGGCTATCTCGGCATGGGAGGATCGTGGGGCTTGCGCTCGCTCGTCTCGCTGCGCGCCGGCGTGTACGACGCCAACACGGACTATAGCGGCCGCTTCAATACCGATGGCGCTACGACGTCGCGTCTCGGTCTCTCCGACGACAAGGTCGCCTTTATCGGCGCGGCACGATTCGAGACGCGGAAGCAGTTCGGGCCGCGCACCAGCCTGTCTCTCGTCACCGACTACGAGTACTACTCCTCTGCGCCGGAGATGCGCTATGTCGATACCGACACGATCCCCGGGCATACCTACCAGGGCAAGGTCAACAAGACTGGGATCGGCGGCGGCGGCGCCTTAGAGGTGCGCACCACGCTCCGGCTCAATATCGCGCTCGGGCCTGCGCCGCTCTACACCGAACCGCTGAAGTAGAACTCGGCTCCTTTTTGAGCATGATCTTTTCGGATCATGCTCTAGAGCTTCCTGAGCGCTACCGTCTCCACCGCGTGATCGGCGCCTTTGCGCAGGATCAGGTCGGCGCGCTGCCGCGTCGGCAGGATATTCTCTTGCAGATTGACGAGATTGATCGAGCGCCAGATCGAGAGCCCCGTGGCGCGCGCCTCGTCCTCCGAGAGCGTGGCATAGCGGTGGAAATATGAGGCTGGATCGCGGAACGCGGTTTGCCGCAGCCGCAAGAAGCGCTCCACGTACCAGCTCTCGATCAGATCGTCGGCGGCATCGATATAGATCGAGAAGTCGAAGAAATCGGAGACGAAGGGAATGGCTTCACCGTCCTTCGGCAGCTTGGCCGGCTGCAGCACGTTCAGTCCCTCGACGATGACGATGTCGGCGCGCTCGAAGACCAGCAGCTGGTCGGGCAGCACGTCGTAGATGAGGTGGGAATAGACCGGCGCCTCGACGCGCTCCTTGCCCGACTTCACATCGCCAAGAAAGTTGAGCAGCCTGGTCAAATCGTAGCTCTCGGGAAAGCCCTTGCGGTTCATCAGCCCGCGTTCCTCGAGAAAGGCGTTGGCGAAGAGAAAGCCGTCGGTCGGCACGAGCTCGACCTTGGGATGGCTTGGCCAGCGGGCCAGCAGCGCCTGCAGCACGCGCGCCGTGGTGCTCTTGCCGACTGCCACGCTTCCCGCCAGGCCGATGATGAACGGCATCTTGCCGTCGCCCTTGCGCAGGAACCTCGTGGTGCTGCCGTGCAGCTCCTGAGCCGCCTCGACATAGAGGTTGAGCAGCCGGCTAAGCGGCAGATAGATGTCGACGACCTCTTCGGCCGAAACCCGCTCGGTGAGGCTGCTCAGATTGTCGAGCTCGGCCTCGCTCAGCGGCATGGGCGTGTCGGCTCTGAGCCGCGCCCATTCTTCGCGCAGATAGAGGACATAAGGGGAGAACGCGACGGCGGGACGCGGATTCATGACAGAACGCTCACCCGTCAGCGCGAGGCAGTCTTCCGCCTCTTCTGCTGCTCGACGGCCGTGGCGCTCATGCGCCGTTCGAGCTCCCCCAAGACGTCGTCGAGCGCAACGTGGCGGGATTCCAGCACCACGAGCATGTGGTAGAGGACGTCGGCGGCCTCGGCGATCAGGGCCTTGTCGTCCTGGGCGAGCGCGGCGATGGCCATCTCGACCGCCTCTTCGCCAAGCTTCTTGGCCGGCTTCACCGGCGCGCCGTCTAGGAGTCGCCGGGTGTGGGAGTCCTCGGGCCGCGCATTCCGGCGGGCCTTGATCGTAGCGGCGAGCCGCTGGAGCACATCGTTGGTCATAGCTGGCTCATACACTGCCGCAAGGGACGAGGGAATAGGCACGTCTTGGAAATCCTCACCAAATGAAGGGCATCTGCCTGTTTGCCAGGCAGCAGACCCAAAACCGCGCTAGGCCCAGACCGCAACCGGCCTCTTGGCCGCCTAGGGGTCTAGCCGCATCGGCAGCCCCGCTGCCGCCATAAAGCGCTTGGCCTCGCCGATCGAGTGCTCGCCATAGTGGAAGATCGAGGCGGCCAG
>JAENXG010000371.1 GCA_016649675.1 Methyloceanibacter sp. | reverse complement strand
CCTTCCTGGGCCGTCGAGGCTACAAGCTCGCCTTCTCGGGTGAAAAGAGTCCCGCGGCAGAAGGCCCGGCCGGCGCCGGAGCTTGGGCTGTCTTGCGCATAAAGCAGCCACTCGTCAGCCCTGAAGCTCCGGTGGAACCAGATGGCGTGGTCGAGGCTCGCCAGCATCAGCCTGGGGTCGAGAATGAAGCGCCCATGGGCGATCAGCGCCGTGTCGAGAAGGGTGAAGTCCGAGGCATAGGCGAGCACGCATTGGTGCAGACTAGGGTCGTCCCCGAGGTTGCCCGTGGCCCTGATCCAGACCTGCTGGGAGGGTGCGCGGTTCTCGGGCGAAAGGTAGCGGGTGAGATCGACGGGCCGGATCTCGATCGGCCGCTCGTGCTGCCAATAGGCTTTGACCGGCTCGGGCAGACGGTCGATCAGGCATTCCTTGAGCTCCGCCTCGCTCGGCAGCGATTCCGGTGGTGGCACCTCTGGCATCTTCACCTGGTGGTGGAGCCCCTCCTCCTCTTTGTGGAAGGAGGCGGCCATGGAGAAGATCGCCTGCCCGTGCTGGATGGCGACCACCCGGCGGGTCGAGAAGCTGCCCCCGTCGCGAATACGATCCACCTCGTAGATGATGGGCACGGAAGGATCGCCGGCGCGCAGGAAATAGGCATGGAGCGAATGGGCCAAACGGCCCTCCACGGTGCGATGGGCCGCCACCAGCGCTTGCCCGATCACCTGGCCGCCGAACACGCGCTGCCAGCCGACTTGTGGGCTCAAGCCCCGGAACAGATTTTGCTCCAGCGTTTCGATGTCGAGGATGGCGAGGAGCTGGTCGAGAGCGCGGCTCATTGGAGCGTGACCTTTCGTGGGCAGGACGGCTCGCGCGCCCTTTACCAGTTTCGCCGCGTTTGCGGAACGCGGTTTGCTGCGAAAGCCGCAACACGCTCTCTCGGCCACGAGTGGCGTAGCCACAAGTGGCTTTGGCCGCCACCCTCCCCTATAGGGGAGTGATGCGGAGTGACAGGCGATACGATGTGGCGATTGCTGGCGGCGGGTTCGCCGGGCGCACGCTGGCACTCGCGCTTGCCAGGCTCGCGCCCGCAGGCTTCTCAATCGCCCTCATCGATGCCGAGGCGCTGCAGGCCGACCTTCCTCTGGATGCTCGTGCCTTGGCGCTCTCCGCTGCGAGCAAGAGCCTCCTCGCCGTGCTCGGGCTGTGGCCGGCCCTTGCGCCCAACGCACAAGCCATAGAGTCGATCGAGATCACCGACAGTCCGTTGAACGCGGCTCTGCGCCCCTATTTCCTCGGCTTCGATGACGAGCTCAAGACCGGTGAGCCGGGCGCCTACATGGTCGAGACCGGCGACCTCGCCCGCGTGCTTTCTGCCGCGGTGGCTGATGAGGAAGCCATCGACGTCTACGCTCCCAACACCGTCGCCGATTACACCTCTGATGAGTTTGGCGTCGCAGTGACGCTGGGCAACGGCCAGACGATCGCAGCACGCCTCTTGGTCGCGGCCGACGGCAAGCGCTCGCGGCTCAGGGAGCGCGCCGGCATCAAATGCGTCGGCTGGTCCTATCCGCAAATCGGCATCGTCACGACCGTGGCGCATGCCAAGTCCCATCACGGGAGAGCGGTGCAGCATTTCCTGCCCGCCGGGCCCTTCGCCATCCTGCCGCTGAAAGGCAACCGCTCTTCCATCGTGTGGACGGAAAGTGCGGCGCAAGGCGAGGCCATCATGGCCGCAAGCGAAGCAGAATTCGTGGCGGAGCTAGGGAAGCGCTTCGGCCACAGGCTCGGCGAGATTGCGCTTGCCGGCGTGCGCCAATCCTTCCCGCTCGATCTCCAGATCGCACGGAGCTTCGTCGCCGACCGGCTTGCTTTGATCGGCGACGCGGCGCACGTGGTGCACCCGCTCGCCGGCCAGGGCCTCAATATTGGCCTGCGCGACGTGGCGGCGCTGGCCGAGACGATTGTCGAAAGCGCGCGGCTTGGGCTCGATATCGGCGCGGCGCCGAGCCTCGAGCGCTATGAGCGCTGGCGGCGGTTCGACAGCGCCTTCTCGGCCGCGGTGATGGACGGGCTGAACCGCCTCTTCTCCAACGACAGCACCCCGCTCAGGGCGCTGCGCGATTTCGGTCTCGGGCTGGTCGAGAGGGCTCCGGCGCTGAAGCGCTTCCTCGTCCGCGAGGCGGCCGGCGCAACCGGAAACGTGCCGCGGTTGCTGAGAGGCGAAAAGCTGTAGAAGGGATCGAAATGAACCTCAAATCAGCCGAGCCGCTCGTGACTTCACCCGCGCAGCCGCAAGTGGTCCCAACCAAGCGCACGGCCCAGGAGGGGCGCTTCACCACCCAGGACGGGGTGGAGCTGTTCTACCGCTACTGGCCCTCAATCCCTGCCAGGCCCAAAGGGGCAATCCTCCTGTTCCATCGCGGCCACGAGCATTCCGGCCGCATGGCGCATCTCGTGGATGAGCTCGACCTCCCGGACTTTGCTTTCTTTGCCTGGGATGCGCGCGGCCATGGCCGCTCTCCCGGCGAGCGGGGCTACAGCCCGAGCATCGCCGTCTTGGTGCGCGACGTGCAGGACTTCGTCGACCATATCGGCGCGAGCTTCGGGATTCGCAGCGAGGACATGGGGGTGATCGCGCAAAGCGTAGGCGCCGTGCTGATCGCCGCCTGGGCCCATGACT
>JAENXG010000464.1 GCA_016649675.1 Methyloceanibacter sp. | reverse complement strand
TAAGTCTCCTCCTCCCTTGACCTTAGCTCTGACCTAAGCCCCGGCATTTTGCCGGGGCTTACTTGTTTTGGGGGTTCCACACGGCCATTGCCGCCAACGCCGCCATCCCGTAACACCGCTCGCATGCCGCTTGACGTTGCGCTGACCCGCCTCGACGATTTGGTCCGCTCGCCGTTTGCGAGGCTTGCGCTCTTGCTCGAAGGGTTGGTTCCCGGGGCCGCGCCGATCGACCTTTCACTCGGCGAGCCCCGCGCGCTCATGCCGCCGTTCCTCGGTCCGATTCTCGAGCGGCATCTGGGCGAGTTCGGCCGCTATCCGCCGATCAAGGGCATCCCCGTCTTGCGCCAGGCGATCGCCGAATGGATCGGCCGCCGCTACAAGACGCTGGAGGGCCGGATCGACGCGGAAACGCATATGCTCCCGCTCAACGGCTCGCGCGAAGGATTGTTCTCGGCGATCTTCCCGGCGCTGGCGCGGAAGCCGGCGATAGAAGCGCCGGTCGTGCTGATCCCCAATCCCTTCTATCAAGCCTATGCGGCGGCGGCGGCGGCCTCAGGGGCCAAGCCCGAATTCCTGCCCAGCACCGCAGAGACCTTGTTCCTGCCCGAGCTCGAGGCCATCGACGAGGGGCTTCTGAAGCGCACCATCGCCTTCTATCTCTGCTCGCCATCGAACCCGCAAGGCGCCGTGGCGGACCGCGCCTATCTTGCTCGCGCCATCGCGCTGGCGCGGCGCTTCGACTTTCTGCTGTTCGCCGACGAATGTTACTCGGAGATCTATGGGGGCGCCCCGCCGCCGGGCGCGCTCGAGACGGCCTACGCGGAGACCGGAAGCTTCGCCAATGTCGTGGTCTTCCAGTCGCTTTCCAAGCGCTCGGGGCTGCCGGGCTTGCGGTCGGGCTTCGTCGCCGGCGACCCGGCATTCATCGCGTTCTTCGGCCGCTTCCGCAACGTCGCCTGCCCGCAAGTTCCCCTTCCCATCCAGCATGTCTCGGCAGCCGCCTGGAGCGACGAGGATCATGTCGAGAGGGGCCGCGCGCTCTATCGCGCGAATTTCGACATCGCCGACGCCCTGCTTGCGGGCCGCTATGGCTATCGGCGACCCGAGGGAAGCTTCTTTCTTTGGCTCGATTTCCAGGCTTTCGGGGGTGGGGAGGCGGCGGCGACAACCCTTTGGAAAGGGTGTGGTGTCAGAGTGCTCCCGGGAGCTTATCTCGCACAAGCCGGGCCCGATGGCGTCAATCCGGGCAAGGATTACGCCAGGGTCGCGCTCGTGCATGACAGGGACACCACGCGCGAGGCTTTGACGCGCATCGTCGCTACATTGGGTTGAGGGATGGCCAGCAGAGGCAGAGCGAAGGAGCGGCGGCGGCTCCTGCCGGGAGCGGTCGAGTCGGGGCTACGTCGTCTCGTGCTCGGGGCTTACGGTCTCGGCATCGTCACGGTCGCTTGCGCCGCCTGGGCGAGCCTCGCCACGTGGTCGGTGCACGACCCGAGCCTCAACAACGCGACGCGCGTGGCGCCACGCAACGTGCTCGGAAGCTGGGGCGCCGTGGTCGCCGACCTCACCATCCAGTCGTTGGGGCTGGCCTCGATCATCCTCTTCCTACCGCTTGCCGCCTGGGGATGGCATCTCGTCTTCCGCACGGTGCCGAAGCGACGCAGGCTCCGGCTGCTCGCTTGGCCCACCGCCGTCATCCTGCTCGCAGCCGCACTTGCGGCGCTGCCGCAGCCCAAGAGCTGGCCCCTGCCGAACGGTCTCGGCGGGATTTTCGGGGATTTCTTCATGGCCGGCGCCCATGTCATCGGGCCGTTCCTGCCTGAGGCGGCCGTTTCCTTCGTCGCCGGTCTCGCCTTTCTCGTCATCGGCATCATGCTGCTCCTCTTCGCCTGCGGCACGAGCACGTCGCGACTGATCGCGCTATGGGCGCCGCGCAGCAGCGCCGCCGGCGAGTGGGCGAGCGCCTCGCTCGGCGCCGCCATGCATTTCGTCATGCACACGGCCGCCACGCTGAAGCGCATGATCCCCCGGCGCCAAGCGCGGCGCGATGAGGATGCCGAAGATTTCGACGAGAGCGAGGAGGAGACTTGGGCGGAGCCCGCGCCCGAGCCCGACGCCGAGGGCCGCATCGAGCC
>JAENXG010000077.1 GCA_016649675.1 Methyloceanibacter sp. | reverse complement strand
TTCGGCCGCGGCGTCTGAATTGAAGCAAACGCGCGAACAGGCGCCGCGCACAAGCCGACGCCTTCATAATAGAGCGGCGCCAACCGATCGCGAAGGGCCGCGACCGCGGCGTTTCGGTTATGCCGCGTGCAAACGTTCCACCAGCCACGCCGCAATTCGCCGACGTGCCCGGCCGTGTGCGGTGCGCAGCACGCGGCCCATATTCATAAAGCCGTGTATGGTGCCTTCGCAGCACTCGTACTCGACCGGCACACCGGCCGCCGCCAGCGTCTCAGCATACTCCGCGCCCTCGTCGCGCAAAGGGTCGTGCCCGGCCGTGATGATCAGCGCCGGCGGCAGACCGGTGTAGTCCTCGTAGAGCGAGGGGATCGCGCGCGGGTCGGTGAACGGCCAGGCGAGGCCGAAGTAATGGCCAAAGAACCAGTGGATCATGTCGTGGGGAATGGGAAAGTGGTGGGCGAGTTCCGTCCGCGAGGGCAGGCGGCCGCGCAGGTCGAGCGCAGGATAAATCAGAGCCTGAGCACGCGCCGGCGCCGCGAGCCGGCCCTTGGTCTCGTGCAGCGCGACGGCCGCTAATCCGCCGCCGGCACTGTCGCCGACGACGGCGATGCGGCGCGGATCGAAGCCGAGCGATGCGGCCTCGTGTGACAGCCACGTCAATGCCGCGACCGTGTCCTCGACCGCGGCGGGAAACGGGTGCTCCGGCGCCAGCCGGTAGTCGAGCGAGAAGACGAGCGCGCCGGTGTCGTGGCACAACGTGCGGCAAAACACGTCGTGGGTCTCGAGGTCGCCGAGAACGCAGCCCCCGCCATGCATGAACAGGATGGCTGCTTCCGCCGCGCGCCCTAGACCGGCGGGGACGTATTTGCGCAACCGCATCGGCCCGGCAGGGCCCGCTACGGCAAGATCGCTGGCATGTCCGATCTCAGGTGGCGCGATCTCCGTCTTGGCCAGCGTGCGGCGATATTCCTCGCGCGCGGCGTCGGCGGAGAGATCCCATAGCGGTCTGGCCGTGGCCGAGGACGCCCAATACAATAGCGCTTCTGTTTCGCGGTCGAGCTTCAATTCGTGGCCGCCGATCTAAACTCTAGTTCGGCGGAGCATAGTCGCAATGCGCGCCGCCGCCGGAATTCTGTATCACCTCATTAGGATTGATCGTGCATTTGAGGTTCGAGACGGCTTCGAAGATCGACCCCGCCGCTCCATCCGGCGGAACGCCGATCTCAGCCAGAGTCGCGAAGAGCTCATGCGCCTTTCTTCCGGTCAGCGCGACATCGTGGCTGCCAAAAGTGAGATCGCAGGAGTGTGACTTGATATCGACATTGCTTGCCCGGCAGGCGAGCTTCCAGGCCAGGACGGAGATCGTGTGGCCGGCCGGAAAACTGAACTTCGCCTGACCGTCGAGAAGCGTCGTCAGCACGCCTTGCTCTGGCCCGCTCAAGAGTGGCGAGACGATGCCGACCATGGCGGCCAACGCCAAAGCGCCGTTCCGTCCACCATCGTCGCTTCCGCTTCCGCTACGTGATAAACAAGGGTAGAAGAAGAAACGTGACCCGCCGCATCTGCCGGTCCTCCTGAACGCGTCGAGTTCTCCAAGGCGTCTGAACCTCTTTTGCGAGCCGCTAATTCTAGTGGTGGTGCCCCAGGCCGGACTCGAACCAGCACGCCCTTGCGAGCAACAGATTTTGAGTCTGCCGCGTCTACCATTCCGCCACTGGGGCACGGGCCGGAACATGGGATAAGCTCAAGGCGCGGTCAACCGCCGTGAGCCGATGGACAAGGGCGCTTCGCCCCGCTAAGCAAGCGCCATGCTGCAGCGGCTTTATGACAAGGCGATCGCGCTTTCCGCCAGCCGCCACGCGCTGCCCGCGCTGGCCGCGGTCTCCTTCGCCGAGAGCTCCTTCTTTCCCGTGCCCCCCGACCTGCTGCTCGTGCCCATGGCGCTGGCGCAACCGCAAAAAGCAAGGCTCTATGCGCTGGTCTGCACCATCGCCTCGGTGCTTGGCGGCCTTCTCGGCTATGCCATCGGCGCGCTGCTGTTCGACACGGTCGGCAAGTGGCTGATCTCGGCCTATGGCTATGGCGACGGCATCGAAGCCTTCCGCGCGGCCTACGCCAAATGGGGCGCCTGGATCATCCTGATCAAAGGCATGACGCCGATCCCCTATAAGATCGTGACCATCGCCTCGGGCTTCGCCGGCTATAACCTGCTCGCCTTCACCGTGCTGTCCCTGATCACCCGCGGCGCCCGCTTCTTCATTGAGGCCGAGCTGCTTCGCTACTATGGCGAGCCGATTCGCGATTTCGTCGAGAAGCGGCTGACGCTCGTCACCACCGGCTTCTTCGCGGTGTTGGTCGGCGGCTTCCTCATCGCCAAATACGCGTTCTGAGATGGGAGTGCTGCCAATCTTGGCGCGGCCGCCCCGGCCCGTGATGGCGGCGAGCGCCATTGTGCTCGTCATCGCGGCGGCGACGATCCTGACGGCGCTCGGCTTTCAGCATCTCGGCGGCTATGCGCCGTGCCCGCTCTGCCTCGAGGAGCGCTACGCCTATTATTTCGCGGTGCCGGTCAGCGCCGTCGCCTTCTTCCTGGCGCGGCGCCTCGAGATCGGCGCCGCCCGCGTCCTTCTCGCCCTGATCGCGCTCGCCTTCCTCGCCAATGCCGCCGTCGGCGTGTTCCATGCCGGGGTCGAATGGAAATGGTGGGCCGGTCCCGCTGCCTGCACCGGCGGCCTGCAATGGGGCGACGGTAGCCTCGGCGAGCAGATCGAGAACGCGCCGGTCATCCGCTGCGACGAGGCGTCCTGGCGGTTTCTCTGGCTCTCCTTCGCCGGCTGGAACGCGGTGGTTTCCGCCTTTCTTGCCGCCGTCGCCGCCTGGGGTGCAGCGCACAAGCACTGAGGCGCCCTCGCGCGGGAAGTCGTGCGGTCCCAAGTCACAGCGCATTCAAGCGAGAGTGATTAGGCCGGATCGAGCGCCCGCTGCTATAGCGGCTTGCGGCCTGCGTGGATCCTGAACGGCTCGACGTTCATCGGAGTCGCGTCCGCCCAAGATCCTTTTTGGAAGGATCGGACAGATGAATTTCCACCGTTCTCTCCTCCTTGCCATCGTCGCTTCCGTGGCGCTGATCGGCGCGCTCCCGGCCTCTGCCGCCGAGTGGAAACCCTTCAGCGCCGCGGCCTTCGCCGACGCGCAGAAGGAAGGCAAATCGATCCTGGTCGATATCTTTGCACCGTGGTGTCCGGTGTGCCGAGCGCAGAATCCGATTCTGGTGCAACTCACTCGCGAGCCGCAGTTCAAAGACCTCGTCGTGTTCAAGGTCGATTTCGACAATCAGAAGAGTGATGTGAGGGCGCTCAAGGCGAGCTCGCAAAGCACCCTGATTGTCGACAAGGGCGAAAGCGAGAAGGGCCGCACGGTCGGCGACACCAACGAAAAATCCATCACGGCGTTGGTGAACAGCGCGCTTTAGGGCGAGAGGCGATGTCGATCGGGACGCTTGGGCTTGCGCTTCTGGCAGGCGTGCTATCGGTCCTTTCGCCATGCGTGCTGCCGCTTCTGCCAATCGTGATAGGCACGGTGGCGAGCGAGCACCGGCTCGGGCCAATTGCCCTTGCCGTGGGCCTGGTCACGTCGTTCGTGGCCATCGGCCTGTTCGTCGCAACCATCGGTTTTTCTCTCGGTCTCGACACGGGCGTTTTTCGCGCCGCCTCGGCCGTCCTGCTGATCGGGATGGGCGTCCTGCTTCTGGTGCCGCGGCTGCAAACGCAATTCGCGCTTGCCGCAAGTCCCGTGAGCAATTGGGTCGGAGGGCATTTCGACGGCTTCACGGCATCGAGCCTCGCCAGTCAGTTCGGCCTCGGCCTGCTGCTTGGCGCGGTGTGGAGCCCTTGCGTCGGGCCGACGCTGGGCGCCGCTTCGATCCTCGCCGCCAAAGGCGAGAACCTCCTGCAAGTGGCGCTAACCATGCTCGCTTTCGGCATAGGCGCAGCGTTGCCGCTGATGCTGCTCGGTCTCGTGTCGCGCGAAGCGATGATGCGCTGGCGTGGCCGGCTCATGGAAGCCGGCAAAGGCGGCAAGATATTCCTCGGCGTGCTTCTGATTGTCGTCGGCCTGTTTGTCGCGACCGGTGTCGACAAGCGCCTGGAGACGGCGCTGGTGGACGCATCGCCAGATTGGCTGACGAGGCTGACCACCCAGTTCTGACCAAGAGCAGCTTACGGCTCGAGCTCGGTATCCCAGTAGAGATAATCGAGCCAGCTCTCATGCAGATAGTTCGGCGGGAACAGGCGGCCGTTGCGGTGGAGCTCGAACACCGTGGGGCGATAGGGCTTCTGCGCCGGGTGCATCTTCGCCTCGCCCGGCAGCTTGCCGCCCTTCATGAGATTGCACGGCGCGCAGGCGGTGACGACGTTCTCCCAGCGGGTCAGGCCGCCGCGGGAGCGTGGCACGAGATGATCGAAGGTGAGGTCCTGATCGTCGCTGCAATATTGGCAGCTGAAGCGGTCGCGCAAGAACACGTTGAATCGGGTGAAGGCGGGATAGAGCGCGGGGCGCACGTAATTCTTGAGCGAGACCACGCTCGGCAGCTTCATCTCGAAGGAGGGGGAGCGGACAGCGCGATCGTATTCGGAGACGATGTTCACGCGGTCGAGGAACACGGCCTTGACTGCGTCCTGCCAGCCCCACAGCGACAGCGGATAATAGGAGAGCGGCCGATAGTCGGCGTTGAGCACGAGCGCCGGAAAAGTGCCAGGTGCGGCCGATGCGGTTGCGACGTTCAAGGCGACAAATTCCTTCGACTTGCCCGTCGCACTCGGGCTTAAGCCTCCTTATGCGGCGGCATACTATAGGGGCATGTCGGGAATGTGAAGCACCCAAGATGCTGTAGGTTTGGCTTCCAAATCCCAGGAAGCCGCTCCCAGCGCGGGCGCCCGGCCCGTGCCTGCCCGCAGACGTGCGTAGAGTACGGCCAGAAGGACGAAAAAGACCGTGTGGATGACCGCGAAGCCGACCATGCCGGAAGGCCATGTCTGGACCTTCGGCACCTACGATCCCTGGGTGAGCTGAAAGCTGCGCTGTGCATCACGGCACGAAGCCGGTCCAAGCTCCATACCTCCCCTTAACGGGGAGGTCGGCGCGCGGTCCGCGCGCCGGGTGGGGTGATGTGGCTCGCGCGCGTTGTTTTGGACGAGGCTGACTCCCCCTACCCAGCGAGCCCCAGACATGTCCGGGCCTCGCCACCCTCCCCGCGAGGGGGAGGGATGGAGAATGCTGGCGCTCAGTGGCTAACGAACGGTCATTGTTGCGGCGAAGGCCTGCTTGAGAAAGGCGCCGCCGAGACGCAAACCTTCGGCGTCGATGCCGTGGCCAATACCTTGCGCCACGTGCCATTCGACGGGGAGGCCCACTTGGGCGAGCTGCTCGCGGGCAATGAGCATGGCATCGACCGGGATGACCTCGTCCATGTCGCCATGCACGAGCAGGATTGCTGGCGCCGATCCCGGCTGTTGCGGCAGCGCCTCCATATCGGCAAGCGCGCCTGAATAGCCGACGATCGCCGCAGGCGATGGGTTGCGCTCAAGCCCAACCGCGAGCGCCATCATGGTGCCCTGGCTGAAGCCGACAAGCGCGAGCGCGCGAGCGGACAGATTTTGCCGCTTCAGCTCGGCGTCGAGGAAGGCGTTGAGCGAAGGCGCGGCCTGCTTGACGCCGCGGGTGAGCTCTCCTTCCTCGCGGAAGGTGAGGTTGAACCATTGCTTGCCCGTGGGCGCCATGCCGCAGGGCTCGGGCGCATGGGGCGAGACGAAAGCGGCATGAGGCAGCGCCTTGGCCCATTCGCGGCCCAAGCCGATGAGGTCGTTGCCGTCGGCGCCATAGCCGTGCAGGAACACAACGAGCTGGCGCGGCGCTCCTCCTGCGGCCGGCGGAAGACGAGGTCCGTCGAGAGATGGCGGCGCCAAGTCTAAGCGTCCTCCTCGGGTACGTCATCGGCGGAGTGGGCGTTGAGCTGGCCGTAATTCTGGATGCCGATGTCGTTCAGAAGGTTGAGCTGAGTCTCCAGATAATTAATGTGACCTTCCTCGTCGGCGAGCAGCTCCTCGAATAGGTCCATGGTCACATAGTCTTCCTCTTTCCGGCAGGCGGCGCGCGCCTCCATGTACAGCGCGCGGGCGCCATACTCGGCCTTGAGGTCGCATTCGAGGATCTCCTTGATGTTCTGGCCGATCATCAGGGGGTCGATATGCTGCAGATTGGGGAAGCCCTCGAGGAAGATGATGCGGGTCACCAGCTTGTCGGCGTGTTGCATCTCCTCGATCGATTCCTCGCGCTCTTTCTTGGCGAGCTTGGTGAAGCCCCAGTCGTCGAGCAGACGGTAATGCAGCCAGTATTGGTTGACGGCGGTGAGCTCGCTCGTCAGCGCCTTGTTCAGATATTCGATGACGCGTGGATTCCCCTTCATTGTCCTGTCCTCCTCTCAACCTTTGAATCGATCATGACCTGTTCTTGGCGCTCCCGCTAGGAGTCCTCGATTGCCGACCGGTGCGGGACCTGCGCTGCCGAGCTTGGGCCCTCCTCGTCATAGCCGACCATCAGCCTGGTGATCAGCGGCAGGCAACTGCCGCACGAGGGACGCTTGCCAAGATGGCGGTAAATGGTTCCCGGGGTCAGTACCACGAAGGGGTCAGCCGTGCGCAGCGCCGAGACCGCTTCGGCAATGTCCTTTGACGTGATCATGGTGCAAGAACAGACGATCATGCCTCTCTCTATGGCATGAAGGGTGGTTTTGTCGTCATCGGAGCGCGCTGACCTTGATGTCGCTCAAGCGTTCCTTCCCGCCATGCTTGAGCCTTCCGGCGGCGGAGGGATGGGGCGCCGGGCTCGGGGGCAGGAGGCGATTTGGCCCGTTCTCCCGCCACTTAGCTAGACTTCTCCTCAGCAATTTAGCCGAGTTTTAAGCGGTCTCTGGCAGGCTGCCCACCGGTGTGGAAACCAGGGGGCGACCGGTCATGCGACCTGAAGACTTTCGGCCTGACGATCTCTTTGGGCAGATCCAGGCCCTCGTCGACGGGCTGGCGGCAGAGCGCCGCGCCCGCGAAGCTGCCGAGGCGGCGGACAAGGCGAAGTCCGAGCTCATCGCCATGGTCGGCCATGAGCTCCGCACGCCCATGGAGGCGGTCATCGACATGGCCGAACTCCTGCTGGCGAGCCCGCTCGACGGCACGCAGCAGCGCTACACCGAAGCGCTGGCGCAGTCGGCGCGGAGCCTGCTCAACGTGCTCAACGACGTCCTCGATTTCTCAAGGCTCGAGGCCGGGCGCTTCGAGCTCGGCGCTGCGTCCTTCGACCTGCACGATCTGGTCAATAGCGTGGCGGCGGTCATGCAGATGCGGGCGAACGAGAAGGGTCTCACCAGCGGCGTCGATATCGGGGCGAGCTGTCCACGCTTCGTCATCGGCGATGCTGCGCGCATCCGCCAGGTACTGATGAGTCTGATCGACAATGCGCTGAAATTCACCGCCGAAGGCTCGGTGCGGCTGCATGCGGGCGCCAGCGACGAGGATGGGCGCTTGCGGCTTCGCTTCGACGTCACCGATACGAGCGGCGGTCTGCGCAAGGCCGAGCGGGAGCAGCTGTTCCAGCCGCGCGTCCAGGTCGCCAGCGTGCCGGCAAGCCAGGGTGCCGGCTTAGGTCTTTCGCTCGCGCGCAAGCTCGCCGAGCTGATGGGCGGCAGGATCGGCTGCGAGAGCGTGGTCGGCCAGGGCAGCCTCTATTGGTTCATGCTTCCCGCCGAGCAGGCTCGCACCGGCGCGCCCCCCGTCAGGCAAGTCAAGGAGGGGACGCTGCAAGACACGCTTTCAGGCCATGTCTTGGTGGTCGAGGACAATGCCGTGAACCGCATGCTGATCGGCGCCTATCTCGAGGAGTTCGGCTTGACCCATGAGATGGTCGGGAGCGGAGGCGCCGCCGTGATGAGCCTCGCGGCGAAGACCTACGACCTCGTGCTCATGGACATCATGATGCCTGACCTCGACGGCATCGAGACCACGAAACGCATTCGCAGCCTGCATGCGCCGTCGTCCGAGGTGCCGATCGTGGCGCTCGTCGCCCCGGCGATGAAAGGCGACTGCGGGGCCTACCTCTCGGCCGGCATGGACGCCTATGTGGCGAAGCCGATCCGGGGGCGCGAGCTCCATGCGGCGCTCGCCCCGTTCCTCGCCGCCGGTGAGCGCGAGCCTGCGCTCAAGCTGGTCAAGGGCTAGAGATTGTCCAGCAAGACGCCCGCGACCAGGATCAGATAGGCGATCAGCAAGAGGCCGAGCGCATAGGCCGTGAAGAACGGCAATGGCACGATCATGCCGATAATGACCAAAACGGCGATGACGACGGAGACGAGAAAGGTCTCCCTTCGCGGCGTGCTCAAGTGAAAATTCATGATGCCCCCCAATAGACGATCGCGCCTCGACTCGGCGCGAAGAGAGACTGTAGCGGCAAAAAGCTGCCTCTGTCATCGCCCGCTGAATTGAGTTGGGTGTGGGCGCGTTACTTGCCGGCGCAGCCGGCAGCGTCGCCTGTGCCGGCCATGGGCTTGCCGTTGATGAAGACGCCCGAGGAGCCGGTGACGATCGAGCCGCCGCAGCCGGTGCTGGAGCCCTGCACCGCTGCAGGCTTGCCGTTGATGAACACGTTAGAGGAGCCTTCCACCACCGTGCTGCCGCAGCCGACAGTGTCCCCCGTCCGCGCCGCCTGCTTGCCTTCGACCATGACACTGTCGCTGCCTGAGGTGATGGTGGAGGGGCAGGGGGCGTTCCCGCTCTGATCGGCGGCAAGTGCTGGTCGTCCCGCGACAAGGAGCAGGAGAAGCGCCGCCAGCGCGCGGACGGAACTCATAACGGCACCCGCTCGCGGGCGCGCAGAGGTGGCACGGGAACGCTCTCCTGCGCGAGTTGATCAGCCTTGGCATCGACCAGCTTGACGATGCCCATCATGATGTCGTTGAGCTGGAAGTCCTTGGGCGTGTAGACGGCAGACGCGCCGCACTGCTTCAGGATATTGACGTCGTCGGCCGGGATGATGCCGCCGACCACGACGGGAACGTCGCCGAGCCCCGCCTCGCGCAGGCGCTGCACCACCTCGCGCACGAGCGAGACATGGGAGCCCGACAGGATCGAAAGCCCGACGACATGCGCGCGCGCCTCACGCGCCTGCTCGACGATCTCGGCGGGGGTCAGCCTGATCCCGTCATAGACGACCTCCATGCCGACGTCCGTGGCGCGCACGGCGATCTGCTCGGCGCCGTTCGAATGGCCATCGAGCCCGGGCTTGCCGACGACGAAGGTCAGCGTGCGTCCAAGCTTGCCGGAGACCTCCTCGACCAGACGGCGCACCTCTTGGAGCCTTGCCGCATCGATGTGGTGCTTGGCGTGGATGCCGGTGGGCGCGCGATATTCGCCGAAGACCTCGCGCAGGACCTGGCCCCATTCGCCGGTGGTGACCCCGGCTTTCGCTGCAGCAATCGAGGGCGGCATGATGTTGCGCCCCTCGGCAGCCGCCGATTTCAGATCGACAAGCGCTTGCCGCACTTCCTTCTCGTCGCGGCGCTGGCGCCAAGCCTGAAGGGCCGCGATCTGCCCG
>JAENXG010000163.1 GCA_016649675.1 Methyloceanibacter sp. | reverse complement strand
GTCGCAACGCCAGCAAAACGGAGCCCGCGAAGTTTCTCGTCGTCTTCATTAAGAACAAGGGTGCGCCCATCTTGACGCCGGTCGAATGAGGCTCGAATAGTCAACCCGACGCTGAAACGTCGAGAGTAACTTGAAGGTCTTTGCGGCAGCTGTGAGCGGAGCGATTGGAGACTCGCTTATCGACAGCTCATTCGTGCGGGCCCCGAAGTGACAGGGGTGACGCGCTCTGCGGAGGGCGCTGATCGCGCCAACTGACGGCCAAGTGCCGCTCGCTGTTGCTCTCCCTTCATTTTTTCCGTCAAGCGCAGTCGCGTGCTCAGTCGACAAACAACGACCCCCGTTGGCTCGCCCAGGGCCGCCACTGTCCGTTCGGCAGCTCGGTCGATGTGAACCCGAGGTTCCTCGGGTGGTCGCTGTTCGTTATACGTGCCAGGCCCGTAGAACCGTCCATAGCGCAGCACGACGCCGCCTTCGGCGAGAATGGAACGTTCCAGTTCCGCGACAGCTTGGGCGTCCGGCCCATCAGATAATTGCCAGGCGACGCTTTGAGCCAGGATTTTCGGCGACCCACTCCGCGCGCCGCCTCGATCACATCACGTTCCTTCGGTTCGGATGCGGGCGTTCCGATCTGCGCGTTCACTGATCCGCGCTGCATCATCCGGCAGATCGGTCAGCTCGTTCAGCACGACGTCCGGTTTGAAGTCACGAACCGCCTGGATAAATGCCTCCCGGTCGAAGACATCACAAAGAATCGGCTCGGCTCCGAGGTGGCTCAATGCGTCTCTTTCGCGGAACAACCCAGCCGATGTCTGTTTTTGGCACGAAGCGGACATCGATGCTGACGCTGAGAATTTCCGTTCAAAGGGCTAGAGCCGACGTCACTGATCCGCTCGCCGATGCCCGCTAATGACCCTGAGCGGAAGGCCGGTGCAAGGCGTTATCAGTCATGTCATTCTAGTCGCGCTGGCTCATCGTGCGATCCAAAGGACTGCTGGCGCATTGTGCTTGGCGACGAGCCAAAGTAGCGCCACATCATTGGAACTCAGGGATGTTTTTAAGGGACCAAAGTAGGGTGCCAATGAAAGGAGCGCCGGTCGTTGATTTTTTGCTTGTTGGCGGCGGATTAGCCAGCGCAACGGCCGCAGAAACCCTGCGCGCGGCCGGCACCGATGGAAGTATCGCAATTTTATGCGCGGAAAACACGCTCCCCTATTACCGACCACCATTGTCGAAGGAATTTCTTCTTAAGGGTCCGGGCCAGACGAAAATTTTTATCCATGATCATTCGTTTTATCGTGATCGCAATATTGAGATTCATTTGGGATCTCGCGTGCGTCAAGTCGATGTCGATAGCCGGATAATCGAAACCGATGCTGGCGATCATTTCCGCTTCGGCAAATTGCTGATCGCCAGCGGGGCCAGCGTGCACAAGCTCTCGCTACCAGGAGCAAACTTGGAGGGTATCCACTATCTGCGCACGGTGAGTGATGCGCGCTCGTTGTATCAAGCTGTTGCCCATGCGCGGCGAGCGATCGTCGTGGGAGCGAGCTTCCTCGGAATGGAGATTGCGGCCTCTTTCGCAACTAGGGGAGTCGCAACGACGTTGATCGCCAGAGAGGATCTCGTTTACGAGAAGCTATGCTCGTCGGAGGTCTCCGATTTCTTCGCAGAATATTTCAGAGCACGCGGAGTAAATTTCATTTTTGGAGAAGAGGTCAAAGAGTTTTGGGGGAGCACGAAGGTTGAAGGCATTGTGACAAGCAGCGGCAAAAGGATGCCCTGCGATATTGTTGCGGTCGGAATTGGGGTTCGGCCTGAGGTCGGGTTTCTCGGCGACAGCGGCATCGATGTGGATGATGGCGTCCTCGTCGACCAGCACCTAGAAACCAACAAACCAGGAATTTACGCGGCGGGCGATGTTGCAAATTTCTATAACCCGATCTCGCGTACAAGGTACCGCGCGGAGCACTGGGATAATGCCGTAAAGCAGGGACGACTCGCTGCTTGGAACATGCTCGGCGAGCGGCAATCCTGGCGAACGGTGTCGTACTTTTTCTCTGATGTGTTCGATGTGACATTCAATGTGGTGGGGTCGATCGATGAAACTGACGAGCGGGTTGTAAGGGGATCAGTCAAAGATCAGTCGTTCTCCGTCCTTTACATCGAAAATGAGAGGTTGCGCGGGGCCTTTCTCCTTGACCAATCTCTCGTTGAAGCCAAAGCGGCCGGCGCGCTGGTCGCTAACCGCAGCGATATTTCCGCGACAAAAACAAAACTGTCGGACACCGGCTTCCCGCTAAACCGAGCAGCATTGCAAACAGTATTGGTCCTTCAAGGTGGTGGAGCCCTCGGAGCCTTCGAATGCGGGGTAGTCAAGGCTCTAGAAGAGAGGGATATCCATGCGGACCTCGTCGCCGGGGTCTCGATTGGCGCCTTCAATGCTGCAATCGTCGCGGCCAATCCCAGTAAGGCAACGCACGCGCTTGAAGCTTTTTGGCGCGACTTGAGCCTAGACACCCCCGACATTCCTAGTGAAGAATTGCGACGAGCTGTTTCTTCCCTCCAGTCATTGGTGTTTGGCTCGCCCAATTTCTTCCGACCGCGTTGGTTCGAGCCGATTCTCTCCCCTGCTCAGCTTCTGACTAGCTGGACCAGCTTATATGATCCGTCGCCCCTCAAGGCCACTCTAAGCAAGTACGTCGCTTTCGAGAAACTGAGAGACAGTCCGGTTCGTCTCCTCCTCACGGCAGTTGATGTCGAGACGGGACAGTTGACAATTTTTGACAGTTACGTCGACGAGATCACCCCTGAGCACGTTCTGGCGAGCGGGAGCTTGCCGCCCGGGTTTTCGTGGACAACGATTGCCGGAAGGCACTATTGGGACGGCGGACTAGTAAGCAACTCACCGCTCGATCAGGTGGTGGAAGTCGGTGGGCTGACGGGCAAGAATGTCTTTGTCGTGAACCTGTGGGCGGACAAAAGGGCTCTGCCACGTACGCTTCCGGAGGTATTAGCTCGGCGCGATGAAATCGTTTTCGCGGAGAAGATCAGCCGGAGCATTCGGACCTGGGAGTACATCGACAACTACCGAAAACTCGTCGAGGAAGTTATGGCGAGCCTAGACCCAAAGACAGCCGGGCAGATTAGCAAACGCCCTCGCTACATTGAGACTGTCGGTGAGGCCTGTCCGCTGTCGGTCACACGCATCACCCGCGAACCCGTTGAGGGCGAGTCCGTGAGTCGGGATTACGAGTTCTCACGCAAGTCTATCGATCAGCACATCGCAGACGGTTATGCGCTAACGGCGAAAACATTGAAAGCCGCTGGGCATTCCTGATCGCTTAGATGTGAACCGTTCACGTCGCGTTCGGTTCTGGAACCGGCACGTCAAACCCATTGAGGGTCACCGATACGAGGCAATAGAGCCCAACCAGATAGATAAGTTCCGCCGCGCCGTTAACGCCGAATGCTTGAACGGCCTGCCGGTAATTCAGTTCGGGAAGAGCGCCGTGACTGACAAGCGCGGATGCAACGTCAAAGGCGAGAGCCTCGTCAGGGGCGAGGTCGCTCGGACGTTGTCCGGCAACTATCGTGGCGATTTTTTCGTCGGAAATGCCGCGCTGCTCGGCCAGCATCACGTGAGCGTAGATTTCATAGGCAGCTCGGAATTTGGCACCGGTGACAAGAATCGCTACTTCTCGAACGGGCTTCGGCAGCGAAGGCGAAAAGGAGAGCGCTTTCGTCAGCTCCCAGATCGGTTTTCCGAACTTCGGCTCATGCAGCCATGGATTCCATGGCCCCATCAACGCGCCATTCTCGTTGATGCTGCTGAATCCCTGGAAATTCTTTGCTATGCCGGCGCGCATGTCTTCATAGATCGGGCGCTGCTCCGAGGTAAGATCAGAGGGTGCAATCAAAGGCAGTCGCATGGCGTCCCTTTGATGTTCGGTAGCTCGTCCAGTCATAAGCCAGATGATCCCAGAAAGACAGGAGCATTTCGCTTTACTGACGAACGTCAGAGGTATCCCGCACAGATGAGGTGCGCCATCGACAACCTCGTGCACCGTCGGAACTGAAGGAGGAGTTATGAACCTTGATGGCAAAGTGGCTCTCATCACCGGAGCCGCCAGCGGCATCGGTCATGCCATCGCCAAGCGCTATTTGGAGGCAGACGGCCGGGCGGTCATCGCCGATCTGAACGCCGACGGTGCGAAGGCGGCAGCCAAGGAGCTGGCGAGCGAGAAGTCTGCGATCGGCGTCGGGATGGACGTCTCGAAGGAGGACGAAGTCAACGCCGGCGTCGAGCAGACGATAAAGACGTTCGGCCGGGTCGATATTCTCGTGTCGAATGCCGGGATCCAAATCGTGCATCCGGTCGAGGAGTTTCCCTTTGCCGACTGGAAGAAGATGCTCGCCATCCATCTCGATGGCGCTTTCCTGACGACCAAGGCGTGCGTCAAGCACATGTACAAGCAGAATAGCGGCGTGCTGCTCTATATGGGATCGGTGCATAGCCACGAGGCTTCCGCGCTCAAGGCCGCTTACGTTGCCGCTAAGCACGGACTTCTCGGTCTTGCTCGCGTTATGGCCAAGGAAGGCGCGCACCACAATGTGCGCTCTAATGTCATCTGCCCAGGCTTTGTTCTGACTCCGCTGGTCGAGAAGCAGATTCCCGAGCAGGCGAAGGAGCTCGGCCTCTCCGAGGAGCGCGTGGTGAAGGAAGTGCTGCTCGGCGAGACCGTGGACAAGGAGTTCACCACGCTCGAGGACGTCGCCGAGGTAGCCCTATTTCTCGCTGCCTTCAAAACGAACGCACTCACCGGCCAGTCGATTTGCGTGAGCCACGGCTGGCATATGAGCTAGAGGCTGGTTCAAACGAGACGCGAACCACAAGAGAGGAACCCCATGGACACAATCAAGCCCCTCTATACCGCGACGGCAACTGCCGTTGGCGGCCGCAACGGCCATACCAAGTCAAGCGACGGCATCGTTTCGTTCGACCTGTCGGTGCCGAAGGAGATGGGCGGTCCGGGTAAGCCGGGAACCGCGACGCCAGAGCATCTCTTCGCTGCAGGCTATGCCGCTTGTTTCGGCGGCGCGATTGACTTTGTTGCCAAGCAGCACAAACAAGACGCGGCCAACGCTCAAGTCACCTGCGCCGTCTCGATCGGCCCGCGCGACGGCGGCGGCTTCGGTCTTGCCGTGAAGATGCGTGTCGAGGACAAGAGCTTGAAGCAGGCGGAGCTGGCGAACCTGGTCAAGGAGGCGCACGAAAAGATCTGCCCCTACTCTCACGCCACGCGTAACAATGTCGACGTCAAGTTCGACGTGATCGGCGCCTAGCGCTGGACGACCCACGCCCATCGTTTTGCGTTTGCCCCACGCGGAGACTCCTCGTTCACCGGCTGCATCTGCCGTTACCTTTCTTGGCAAGAAACGGACATGGTCACGGCCACGAGCGGGTAGGTTGACCGCGGCGCTTGGGACGCAAGGAGTGTCTGCTATTGGCACTTAGCCGACATCGATTTGCAAAGCGGACGGCCATGATCCACGATCTAATGTCTGCTAATGACCCAAAGCGGACATTGTCGCGTTCGATTGAGCGGGCAGTCTCTATGCCCTCGGGGTTTCGTAGACTTGCTCAGTAGCGCGAGCGTGCCGTCGACCTCCGGCCAGCTTGGTGATAAATTGACCCTACGCACGGC
>JAENXG010000086.1 GCA_016649675.1 Methyloceanibacter sp. | reverse complement strand
CAATATCGAGCGGTTGCGCGAGCTTATCGGCTGGGTCACCGACACCGACCTGTTCGCGCCCGAGCTTTATTATCTCTCGCAGCTGCCGGCCGAGATGGACACCGGCGAGACCGTCTCGGTCGTCGTCATGGCGCTCGTCCTCGCGATTCTTGCCACGCTCTATCCGTCCTGGCGGGCCTCGCGTCTCGATCCGGTCGAAGCCTTGCGTTACGAGTAGGGGAGCCGGTGGACAGCCCCAAACCTGCACCGGTGCTCAGCCTTGAGCGGCTCGAGCGCGCCTATACCCAAGGCAACCGCCGCATCGATGTGTTGAAAGGGGCCTCTGCCGCGTTTTTCCCCGGCGAGACGGTCGCACTGCTCGGACCTTCGGGCGCCGGCAAGTCGACGCTGCTGCAAATTTCCGGTCTCCTTGAACGGCCCGACCGGGGCGCCGTGGTCATCAACGGTGTGGATTGCGGCAAGCTCTCCGACAAGGAGCAGACCCGCGTGCGCCGCATGGATATCGGCTTCGTCTATCAGTTCCACCATCTCCTGCCGGAGTTCTCGGCGCTCGAGAACGTCGTGCTGCCCCAGCTCATTCTCGGTCTGACCAAGAGCCAGGCCGAGACGCGCGCCAAGCATCTGCTTAAGACGCTCGGCCTCGAAGAGCGTTGGGACCACAGGCCGGCTGAGCTGTCCGGCGGGGAGCAGCAGCGCGTCGCCATTGCCCGCGCCGTCGCCAACGGCCCGAAAGTGCTGTTGGCCGACGAGCCGACCGGCAATCTCGATCCCCCCACCGCCGAGCGCGTCTTCGAGGAGCTTCTGAAGCTCGTGCGCCAGTCGGGCGTGGCAGCCGTGGTGGCCACCCACAATCTCGATCTTGCCGCCCGCATGGACCGCACCTTGCGCCTCGTGGACGGCCTCCTGGTCGAGGAACAGGTCGTGGTCGTGAAAGCCGCCCGAAGCTAAGGGCTTGCACCGAGAACATAAAGGGAACATCATTGTTCCCGCAGCCAACACCCGTCACGTGGAGACGCGTGAAAAGCTTGGATATGTCGCTTCTAGCCTTCGCTTCCGGCAGTCGAATCCGGGACTGTAGGCGTAGGACGGGTCGGCAGGAGCAGGTCGAAAGCGATGACGGATAAGGCTGAGCCCTTCGTGCATCTTCGGGTGCACTCCGCCTATTCGCTGCTTGAAGGTGCGCTCACCATCGCCAAGCTTGCCGCGCTCGCCGGCGCCGACAAAGCGCCGGCGCTGGCGCTCACCGATTCCAACAATCTCTTCGGTGCGCTCGAATTCTCCGAGACCATCGCCGAGGCCGGCATCCAGCCGATCATCGGCTTGACCCTTTCCCTCACCTTCGCGACCGAGGGCGAGACCCCGCAGGGCGGCGATATGCGTGGCCCCCGCGCCGACGGGCGCATCGCGCTCTTGGCCAAGGACGCCCTCGGCTACGCCAATCTCATGCGGCTCTCGACCAATGCCTATTTCGCTGCGTCGGAAAGTGGCGAGGTGGTCACCTCGATAGCCGATCTTGCCTCCCACACCGAAGGTCTCATTGCGCTGACCGGCGGACCTGAGGGTGTCATCGACCTGGCCCTGGCCGACGGCAATCCGGAGCTCGCCCGCGCCCGGCTCGAGGCGCTCCATGCGCTCTTTGGCGACCGACTCTATGTCGAGCTGCAGCGCCACGGACTGCCGCAGGAGAGGGCGGAGGAGCCGACGCTTCTCGGGCTTGCCTACGACTTGGATCTCCCCATCGTCGCCACCAACGAGCCCTATTTCGCGAAGCAGGACGATTTCGAGGCGCATGACGCGCTGCTCGCGATCGCCGAGGGGAGCTATGTTGCGGTCGACGACCGGCGCCGCCTGAGCCCAGAGCATTATTTCAAGACGGCAAGCGAGATGCGGGCGCTCTTCGCCGACCTACCCGAAGCACTCGACAACACGAGCGAGATCGCGCGGCGCTGCGCCTATCGACCCATGGAGGGCCTGCCCATCCTGCCGCCGTTCCTGACCGGCGGCGTGGCGACGAGCGCGCTTGCCGAGACGGAAGCCGCCGAGCTCAGGCGCCAGTCCGAGGCAGGTCTCAAGGAGCGGCTCGCCCAATACGGAATGGCCCCTGGCTACGACGCCAACGCCTATGCCGAGCGGCTGGCCTTCGAGCTCGGCGTCATCACCGGCATGAACTACCAGGGCTATTTCCTGATCGTCGCCGACTTCATCCAATGGGCCAAGGCGCAAGGCATTCCCGTCGGCCCTGGGCGCGGCTCAGGTGCCGGCTCGCTCGTGGCTTATGCGCTCACCATCACCGACCTCGACCCCATGCGCTTCGGGCTCCTGTTCGAGCGCTTCCTGAACCCTGAGCGCGTGTCGATGCCCGACTTCGACATCGACTTCTGCCAGGACCGCCGCGACGAGGTAATCGCCTATGTGCGCGAGCGCTACGGCGCCGAGCGCGTCGCCCACATCATCACTTTCGGCAAGCTGCAGGCGCGCGCCGTCCTGCGCGACGTCGGCCGCGTGCTGCAGATGCCCTATGGGCAGGTCGATCGCCTGTGCAAGCTCGTGCCCATGAACCCCGCCAATCCCATCACGCTTCCGCAAGCCATAGCCGCGGAGCCGCGCCTGCAAGAGGCGCGCGACAACGAGCCGATCGTGGCCAAGCTGCTCGACATCGGCCAGCGCCTCGAGGGGCTTTACCGCCATGCCTCGACCCATGCCGCTGGCGTCGTCATCGCCGACCGGCCGCTGATCGAGCTCGTGCCGCTTTACCGCGACGCGCGCGCCCAGCTTCCCGCCACGCAGTTCAGCATGAAATGGGCGGAAGCCGCGGGCCTGGTGAAGTTCGATTTTCTCGGCTTGAAGACGCTGACCGTGATCGAGATGGCGCGGAAGCTGATTGCGCGCAAGGGAATCGGGATCGACCCGGCGAAGCTACCCCTCGACGACGCGGCAACCTACGAGCTCCTCCAGCGCGGCGACACGGTCGGCGTGTTCCAGCTCGAAGGTCAGGGCATGCGGGACGCGCTCCGCAAGCTGAAGCCCGACCGTTTCGGAGACATCATCGCCATCGTGGCGCTCTACCGCCCGGGGCCGATGGACAATATCGACTCCTATGTGAACCGGAAGCACGGCCGCGAGGGGATCGAGACCCTGCACCCGATGATCGAGCCGATCCTGAAGGAGACCCACGGCGTCATCATCTACCAGGAGCAGGTGATGCAGATCGCCCAAACCCTCTCGGGCTTCTCCCTGGGCGAGGCGGACCTCTTGCGCCGCGCCATGGGCAAGAAGATCAAGAAGGAGATGGCCGCGCAGAAGACGCGCTTTGTCGAGGGCGGCGTCGGCAATGGCGTGGAGCGGGCGCGCGCCGAGTATATTTTCGAGCTGGTGGCGAAGTTCGCAGGCTATGGCTTCAACAAGTCCCACGCCGCGGCCTATGCGCTGATCGCCTATCAGACCGCTTTTCTCAAGGCGAATTACCCGACCGAGTTCCTGGCGGCGTCGATGACGCTCGACATGGGCAATGCCGACAAGCTCAGCGGCTTCGCCCAAGAAGCCCGCCGTCTTGGCATGCGCATCGAGCCCCCCTCGGTGAACCTCTCGGAGGTCGGTTTCGTCCCGAGCGACGGCGCCATCCGCTATTCGCTCGCGGCTCTGAAGAATGTCGGCCGCCACGCCGTCGAGCATATTTGTGCGGAGCGAGAGGCGAGGGGGCCGTTCCGCGATCTTTCCGACTTCGCGCGGCGCATCAATCCCCAATTCGTCAATAAACGGGCTCTGGAGACCTTTGCATCGGCAGGCGCCATGGAAGAGCTTGGTGTCGATCGAGCGACTGCTTTTGCCCATGTCGACCGCATTTTGACGCTGGCTCAACAAGCTCATCGAGATAAGCAAGCCGGCCAGGGCACTTTGTTTTTGGCACCCATGTCCGCGCCTGAGCACAACGGCGGTATCCCTGCGCGGCAGACACGCGAGTTTCCTCGGGCGAAGCCATGGACCCCCACCGACCGGCTCTCCCGCGAGTTCGAGGCGGTCGGCTTCTTCCTCACCGGCCATCCGCTCGACGACTATAAGGACGTGCTGGAGGCGCTCGGCGCCGAGACCTGGGTCGAGTTCGCGGCCAAGGCGCGCCTGCGCCGCGTCGTGGGCACGCTCGCCGGCACCGTTCTCCATGCAAGGGAGCGCCAGGGCAAGACCGGCAACGCCTATGCCTTTGTCGCCTTCTCCGACGCGACCGGGCAATTCGAGGCGGTGGTGTTCTCAGAGCTGCTGGCGGCGTCGCGCTCTCTCCTTGAGGTCGGGACCGCCGTGATGCTCGATGTCGAGGCCGAGGCCGACGGCGAGAACGTCAAGGTCAGGGTCAATCGCCTGTCCTCGCTCGACCGCGCGGCCGAAGCGCGCCACGCCGGCATGAAGGTCTATGTCGAGGACACTCGCGCGCTGGCGCCTCTTGCCGAGCAGGTGGGGTCTGGCGGGGGCCAAGGGCAGTTCCGCCTCGTGCTCCGCCTCGACGACCTCTCCCGCGAGGTTGAGTTCGTGCTGCCGCAGGGCGTCGACGCCACGCCGAAGCAGAGGAGCGCGCTCAAGCTCGTGGAGGGCGTGGGCGCGATCAGCGCGCTCTAGAGGCGCCCTTCAGGCTCAACTTCCGCGGGCGCTGGCCCTTGCCAAGCCAAGGTGCCGTCCCTATAAACCGCACCATCTCACACGCGGGACGCCAAGCGTCACTTTAGGCCCTTCTGGCCTTAGCGCTCGCTCCGGTGGCTTGGCTTAGGCCAGGCCTCTTTATCCCGCGGCGGCAGAACCGGAAAAAGGAGAAGCAGGCCAATGGCACTGCCTAATGTCACTATGCGTCAGCTCCTTGAAGCTGGCGTGCATTTTGGTCATCAGACCCATCGCTGGAATCCGAAGATGGCGCCCTATATCTACGGGTCGCGCAACAACATCCACATCATCGATCTCACCCAGACGGTACCGCTCCTGCATCAGGCGCTGGTCACCGTTTCTGACGTCGTCGCCAAAGGCGGGCGCGTCCTCTTCGTCGGCACCAAGCGTCAGGCGTCGGAGGCGGTCGCCGACGCCGCGCGCTCGTGCGCGCAGTACTTCGTCAATCACCGCTGGCTTGGCGGCACGCTGACCAATTGGCGCACCATCTCCAACTCGATCAAGCGCCTTAAGTCCTTGGAAGAGATGTTTGCCGGCGAGACCCACGGTCTCACCAAGAAGGAGCTTCTCCAGCTCACCCGCGAGAAGGACAAGCTCGAGCGCTCCCTCGGCGGCATCAAGGACATGGGCGCGCTTCCCGATCTCATGTTCGTCATCGACACCAACAAGGAAGGCATCGCCATCGCCGAGGCGCGCAAGCTGCATATGCCGGTCGTGGCGGTGGTGGATTCGAACTGCGATCCGGAAGGGATCAGCCATCCCATTCCCGGCAATGACGACGCCGGCCGCGCCATCACCCTTTACTGCGATCTGATCTCGCGCGCGGCGATCGACGGGATCGAACGGGCGCAAGGTGGCGTCGGCATCGACCTCGGCGCCGCCGAGGAGCCCGTGGGCGAGGCCGGGCTTGAGGGTGAGGAGGGTTCCGAACGGCCCGCGCCGCAGCCCGACCGTCGTCCCAAGCGACCGGCGCGGAGCGATCCTCGCGGCCGCGACAACAGGGGCAGATCCCAGGGCCCGCGTTCCGGTCCGGGCAAGAAGCCGCCCAGATCCGAGCCCGAGGTCGCGAAACCAGAGCTCCAAGAGGAAACCAGCTAGGCGCCGGGACTTGGAGGCGCCGCAGAGGCAAGCCATGACGATTACGGCAACGATGGTGAAGGACCTGCGCGAGAAGACCGGCGCAGGCATGATGGATTGCAAGGCGGCGCTGAGCGAGACGAGCGGCGACATGGAGGCCGCGGTTGATTGGCTTCGGACCAAGGGGCTCGCCAAGGCCGCCAAGAAGGCTGGGCGCGTCGCCGCCGAAGGCCTGATCGGGCTCGCGGCAAAGCCAAAGGAGGCGGCCCTGGTCGAGGTCAATTCCGAGACCGACTTCGTCGCCCGCAACGACACCTTCCAGACGATGGCCTCGGGAATTGCCGAGGCGGCGCTCGGGGCGAAAGGCGATCTCGACAAGCTTGCCGAGGCCAAATTCCCCGGTGGCAAGGCGACCGTGGCCGACACCGTCAAGGAAATGATCGGCACCATCGGCGAGAACATGACGCTCCGGCGCACCGCCTATCTCGAGGTCAAGAAGGGCGCGGTCGCAAGCTACATGCACAACCTGATGGCGCCGGGGCTCGGCAAGATCGGCGTCATCGTGGCGCTTGAGTCTGCAGGCGACCCCGAGCAGCTCAAGAGCTTCGGCCGCCAGGTCGCCATGCATATCGCCGCCGCCAATCCGCAGTCCGTCGACGTGGACAGTCTCGATAAGGCCGTGATCGAGCGGGAGCGGGCCGTGCTGACCGAGCAGGCGAAGGAGTCCGGCAAGCCCGGCCCGGTCATCGAGAAGATGGTCGAGGGCCGCTTGCGGAAGTTCTACGAGGAGGTCGTGCTGCTTGCTCAGGCCTTCGTGCACGATCCCGAGACGACCGTGGGCAAGGCCATGACCGCAGCCGAGAAATCGGCCGGCGCGCCGATCAAGATCACCGGCTTCTACCGTTTTGCGCTTGGCGAAGGAATCGAGCGCACGAGCGACGATGCGGCGTGAGATAGGTCTGCGTTAGATCATCTTGGCGGGAACCATCCGGACGATCCGGAGGCTCGTCATAGCAAGCGGGGAGGCAGGCTGATGGCACGGACGGCAGCGGCCCACAACCTTCGCTACCGGCGGATCCTGCTCAAGCTGTCGGGCGAGGCGCTCGCCGGGGACCAAGGCTATGGCATCGATCTCGACGTGCTCGCCCCCATCGCCCGCGATGTTGTCGCTGCCGTGGCCTCCGGCGCCGAGATTTGCCTCGTGGTCGGAGCGGGCAACATCTATCGCGGCCTGAAAGCCGTCGAAGTCGGCATGGACCGGGCGCGCGCCGACTATATGGGCATGCTGGGGACGGTGATGAACGCTCTAGCTCTGCAGACCGCCATCGAGCGCGAAGGCCAGACGGCGAGGGTGCTTTCGGCCATCCCCATGCCCACGGTGTGCGAGGCCTATATCCGCGACAAGGCGCTCGACCATCTGGAGAAGGGTCGGGTGGTGATCTTCGCCGGAGGCACCGGCAACCCCTATTTCACCACCGATACGGCCGCGGCACTCAGGGCCGCCGAGATGGGCTGCGAAGCACTTTTCAAGGCGACCCAGGTCGACGGCGTCTACAGCGCCGACCCGGAAACGACCCCAAACGCCCGCCGTTACGACCGGCTGAGCTATGACGACGTCCTTAAGCAAGATTTGCGCATCATGGATGGCGCCGCAATCGCCCTTGCCCGGGACAATCGGATTCCGATAATTGTGTTTTCCATCAAGAGCCAAGGCGGCTTGGCTCTCGTGTTGCAAGGGAAGGGCTCCTCGACCACGATAGATGGCGGGACTTGAGGGAAGCGCTTCAGCGCTTCTTGATTGCCGAACAAGAGCTTGGCCCGGATACCGCGCGGTAGGAGCGGGAAGCGCAGCAGGGAAGGCGACATGTCTGACTTCGACCTGAAGGAGATCGAGCGGCGGATGCGCGGCGCTATCGGCGTGCTGAAACAGGAGTTCGGCGGCTTGCGCACCGGCCGCGCCTCTGCGAGCCTGCTCGACCCGATCATGGTCATGGCCTATGGCAACCCCACGCCGCTCAACCAGCTCGCCACCGTCAATGTCCCGGAATCGCGACTTATCACGGTGCAGGTTTGGGACCGGAGCCTGGTCGGCGCCGTTGAGCGCGCCATCAGAGAGTCGGATCTCGGGCTCAACCCAGCCGTCGATGGCCCGCTGTTGCGCCTCCCGATCCCCGAACTCAACGAGGAGCGGCGTCACGAGCTCGCCAAGGTCGCCAACAAATATGCCGAGCAGGCGCGCATCGCCGTGCGCAATGTCCGCCGCGACGGCATGGAGCATCTGAAGCGGGCGGAGAAGGACGGTGACATGGGCAAGGACGAGCACCACACGCTCTCGACCAAGGTGCAGGACTTGACCGATAAGATCATCAGAGAGATCGACGAGGCCCTTGCGAGTAAGGAAGCCGAGATCATGCAAGTCTAATCGGGCAAGGCCAGAGGACACGCCTGACCCCCTAAACTGGAGCAGCCGAACGTGACGCTTGCGATGGATAAGCTTGCCTGGGCCGCGAGCGACAGACCCGCCGCCCGCCATATCGCGATCATCATGGACGGCAACGGCCGTTGGGCCGCCGAGCGCGGCCTGCCGCGCGCCGAAGGCCATCGGCAGGGCGTGGAGAGCGTCCGGCGGACGGTCGAGGCGTCGCTCGAGCTTGGCGTCACCCATCTCACCCTATTCAGCTTCTCCTCGGAGAACTGGGCGCGGCCCAAGCAGGAGATCAACGACCTGTTTGGTCTCTTGCGGCGTTTCATCCGGCGCGACCTCGCCGACCTCCACAAGAACGGCGTGAAGATCCGCGTGATCGGCACTCGCGCCGGGCTCGCCGCCGATCTGTTGCGGCTGATCGACGATGCCGTCGAGCTGACCCGGGACAACACGGCGCTCAACCTCACCATCGCCTTCAACTACGGCGCCCGCGACGAGATCGCCCGCGCCGCGCGGCGCATCGCCGAGGACGTGGCGAGCGGCGCGATCGCGCCTGCCGAGGTGACGCCCGAGCGCTTCGGCACCTATCTCGACACGGCCGACTTGCCCGATCCCGACCTCCTCATCCGCACGAGCGGGGAGCTCCGCCTCTCGAACTTCCTCCTCTGGCAGCTTGCCTACAGCGAGTTCGTGTTCGTCGATACCTATTGGCCCGACTTCTCGCGTGAGCAGCTCGAAGCCGCCATCGTCGAATATCAACGGCGGAGCCGGCGCTTTGGCGGAACATCGGCGAGATCCACCGCGTGACGCGGACCCGAACGCTTCCTAAGAAGGACCGCAACGGAGCGGAGAGCCAGAAGCGGGAAGTCGTCGTGCGCGTAGCCTCGGCGCTGGTGCTTGCGGCGCTCGCCCTGGTGGCGGCGATCGCCAGCCCCTGGAGCTTCGTCGTCCTCGTGATCGCGGCAGGCGT
>JAENXG010000238.1 GCA_016649675.1 Methyloceanibacter sp. | reverse complement strand
TGATGTTCGGGAACGAGCGCGGCCAGCAATGCGAGGCACGCCACGGGCAGGTTAGCGCGCTTCCCCAATAGCTGCATGCAATGCTCCAACCCCCAGAAGGACATGTCGAAGCGAGGATTGATGATGACGATATCGGCCATTGATCCTTCCTGCCGGAGCGAAAAAAGAGATTACTGCCAGTGTAGCCACCAAATGTGGCGATGAGGCAAGGCGACGAGGTAAACTGCTGAGCCCTCCTACGGTTCGCTTGCAGTCCTACGATGGTCCTCCGAGCCAGTTGATCGCGGCGACACAAAGCGCCTAGTTTTTTCGATGCCGGAGATACCCTTCATCGCGGTCGGCGGCGGCCTCGCCGGTGCAGCCTTTGCGCTCGAGCTCGCCCGCCACTCCGCGCCCGCACTCGTGCTCGAGAGCACGCGGGCACCCCATCACAAGGTCTGCGGCGAGTTCCTGAGCGCCGAGGCACAAGCCCTCGCCGCCTATCTCGGCCTCGACCTTGCGGCCATGGGCGCCACCAGCATTACGACATTCCGGCTCGCCTCTGGGCCGAGCCAGGCGGAGGCGCCGCTTCCTTTCCGTGGCGCCGGGCTCTCCCGCTTCCGTCTCGACCAGGCTTTGCTTGACGCGGCCGAGGCGGCCGGAGCCGAAGTCGTCCGCGGCGTTACCGTCGGCGAGGTCGAGCACCTTGAAGGGCGGGTCATGGTCACGGCGGCGACCCGAAGCTTTGCGGGCAGAGCGGCGGCGCTTGCCACCGGCAAGCACAGCCTTCGCGCGTTTCCCCGGCCGCCAAGCGATATGGTCGGCTTCAAGATCCAGCTTCGCGTGACGCAAGAGGCGTTGCGGCGCCTTGCCAATGTCGTGCAACTCGCAATGTTCGATGGCGGCTATGTCGGCGCCTGCATCGTCGAGGACGATCTCGTGACGCTTTGCTGGGTGATGCACCGCACCCTTCTGCAAAAGATCGGGGCGGGCTGGCCCGCCCAGAGCGCATATTTCTCGCAAAGCTCAAAGATCGTCGCCGACCTTCTACACGATGCGGTGCCCGAATGGGAGAAGCCTGTCGCCGTTGCCGCCATCCCCTACGGCTATCTTCGGCGTGACATCATCGCGCCGGCGATTTTCCCGGTCGGCGATCAGCTGGCGGTCATCCCCTCGCTCACCGGTGACGGCATGGCGATCGCGCTTTATTCCGGGATCGCCGCCGCGCAGGCGATCCTTGCCGGCGACGGCGCCGCCAAGTTCCAGCAACGCCTCGTGGATCGGCTGCGCCCACAATTTCGCTGGGCCGGGATCGTCAACCGGCTGTTCGACACGAGGATCCTGCACCGGCCTTCGGTCGCTCTCGCCGGTGTCTTGCCGGGGCTGGTCACCTTGATCGCGCAATCGACGCGATTGCGCGGCTTCGAGGATGTCATGGAGGGGCCGAAACCGAAACGCTCCGGCCTCAAGGCCTGATCCAGCGGATCAGATAGCGAAAAGGCAGACGCGGTACGATTTCCGCATTCTGCAATCCGGCCTGTCGCGCCAGCTCTTCGGCCTCTGCCCGCGTGAACGCGCCTTCGACCGAGGTGCGTCCGTCGAGCCGGCAGATGTCGTTCAGCAGCAAGAGGCTGGTGCCGGCACGGGTAAACCAATAGCTCACCCTGCTGCGCACGAGGTCCTGGATAACGACCCGGTCGCTTGCTTTTGCCGCCGCATCGCGCAGGAACGCGACCGCATCCCCCTCATCCAAATGGTGCAGAAACAGCGTGCTCATGATCATGTCGTAGCCGCCGGGCAAGGATCCCAAGGTAACGTCATGCTGAAAGAACCCGATCGGCGCGCCTTCTGCCTCTGCCATCTCGCGCGAATAGCGCACCGCCTCGGGACTGGCATCGCAGCCCTCGAGCTCGACCTTGATCCCGGCCCTCTCGGCCGCGCGCCAGAGTGCGAGCAGCACGTCGCCGCCGCCGCACGCCACGTCGAGCACGCGGATCGGCCGGTCCGGATGCCGCATGGCGGTGGCCTTCAGGTCCGGCCACATGATGCGGCTCGACCGCGTCACGGCATTGACGCGCTGCAGCCCCTTCAGCGTGTCGACGAAACGCGAAGCCGGGAGATCGGCCGCATCCATGATCTCCGGTTGGCGGTGACGCTGGCTGAGATCGGTCGGCATGGCGGAGAGCTTGACGCCGAATTTGGGCGGTTGCACGTCAAGAGCCTATAGTCCTCGCGGGCCATGGGGGGAGCGTGTGCTGACGCAGTCCTTCGATCTGCTCGTCATCGGCGGCGGCATCCACGGCGCTGCGGTCGCCCGCGACGCGGCCGGCCGCGGCCTCAAAGTCATGCTTGCAGAGAAAGGCGACTACGCGAGCGCGACCTCCTCCGCCTCCTCGAAGCTCATCCATGGCGGCCTGCGCTATCTCGAGCATCTCGAGCTTTCGCTCGTGCGCGAGTCCCTCAGTGAGCGGGCGGGGCTGCTCAAGACCGCGCCGCATCTCGTCGTGCCGCAGAGATTCCTCTTGCCGATCTATGGCTGGCAAAAGCGCCGGGCCCTGCTGCTCAGGGCCGGTCTTGCCATTTACGACGTGCTGTCTTTCGGAGATGGATTGCCGGCAAGCGGCCGGCTCGACGACGACGACATCGCGCAACTTCCGATGCTGCGCCAGGAGGAACTGACCTCAGTCCTGCACTATTACGACTGCACGACCGACGATGCGCGGCTGACGCTCTCCGTCATTCTCGATGCTCGCGCCCGCGGCGCCGATATTCTCAATCGCCGCGCCGTGACTTCCATCGCCCCGCTCGCCAATGGCTATGGCGTCGATCTCGACGAGCGTGGGGATAAGCGCCGCGTCGAAGCCCGCTTCATCGTCAATGCGAGCGGTCCCTGGATTGCGAGCGTCGATGCCATGACGACAGCCGCACCGCCTCCCCGCCCCTTAAGGCTCGTGCGCGGGAGCCATATCGTGCTCAAGATGCCCGCGCCGCCGCACGAAGACGCCTATACTTTGCAGGACGAAGAGGAGCGCGTCGTCTTCGTCATTCCCTGGCTGAACGAGCGCTTCCTGATCATCGGCACGACCGAGGTGCGGCATCAGGGCGACCCTGCTCGGGCCAAATGCTCTGCCGGCGAGGAAGCCTACCTGCTCCAGGCCTATAACCGCTATTTCGCGGGCGCACGTGGCCCCGCGACGGTACGCGACATCGTGTTCACCTGGTCCGGCGTCCGCGCGCTTGAGGGCGACGCCGCGACGCGGCCGAGCCGCATCACGCGCAAGCCTGCACTGGCCGAGATCGCCAACGGGACGGGCGGCTTCGTCACCCTCTATGGCGGGAAGCTCACCACCCACCGGGCCTTCGCCGAGGAGGTCCTGGCAAGCTTGCGCAAGCTTGGGGCGGACATCGGAGGCCCTTGGACCAAGGACGTACCGCTTCACGGCGGAACTCTCCCCCGGCACGAGCTTCTCGCGCGCGCCGAGCAAGGCCCTGCGAGCCTGCCGCTGGACGTGCGCCGCCGCTGGGCACTCACTTATGGCGATCAGATCGAGGCGTTGTTCGGCCGCATCGCCTGCGATCAAGCGGCGGGGGTAGAGATCGCGCCGGGCGTCACAAACGCCGAGCTCGAGCATGCGGTCGAGATCGAGGATGCCATGACGGCGGAGGATTTCCTTCTCCGCCGCACCAAGCTTTACCTCACGCTCGATGAGACGGGGCGCGACACGGTGGGCCGGTGGTTTACCACCGCGGTCTAGTCGCGCTAATTACCCACATGACTTGGGGTGGAGAGAAGGCCATGGCGATTTACACGGTCCGCAAAGGCAGGCGCTACCGGACCACCATCAAGCTCGGCACACTGACGAGCTTCGCCTCCAACGAGATGGTCGCCGACAAATTTCGCGACGCAGGCTTCGCCGACGTGGAAGTCTCGGGCTCGGGCCGCAATCGATTGGGCGAAGGGCTATGGCCGCTTGAGGACGCGAGCGCCGACATCCCCGACGAGGTCACCTCGATTTCCGAGATCGAGGTCTGAGGTTTGGCGCTAAGCCGCTGCGGCCGCGCCTGCCGCAACAACCTTGAGCACCGTGCCGTCGGCGCCGACCACCCTGATGCGCGCACCCATGGGCAGCTCAGGCCCCTCCACCCGCCAGATGCTGTCGCCGATCTTGACGCTGCCGCGCCCGTTGACGATGGGATCGATGAGATCGAAGGTCTGG
>JAENXG010000003.1 GCA_016649675.1 Methyloceanibacter sp. | reverse complement strand
GGCTTTCGGCAGGTCGAGCTTGATATGCAGCTCTTTCAGCTGCTTGGGGGAGGCCTCCGACGGCGCGCCCATGAGCAGGTCTTCGGCCTGCTGATTCATGGGGAACATCACAACCTGACGGAGGTTTTCCTCGCCGCATAAGAGCATGACGATGCGGTCGATGCCGGGCGCGATCCCGCCATGGGGCGGGGCGCCATATTGCAGCGCGCGCAGCATGCCGCCGAAGCGCTTCTCCAGCTCCTCCTTCGGGTATCCGGCGATGGCGAAGGCCTTCTCCATGATCTCCGGCTTATGGTTCCTAATCGCGCCGGAGGAGAGTTCGACGCCGTTGCAGACCACATCATATTGGTAGGCGAGGATGTCCTCCGGCTCTTTGGTCTCGAGCGCCTCGAGCCCGCCTTGCGGCATGGAGAAGGGATTGTGGGAGAAATCGATCCGCCCCTCCTCCTCGTTCCACTCATACATGGGGAAGTCGACGATCCAGCAGAACGCGAACTGGTCTTGCGCGACGAGCCCGAGCTCCGTGCCAATGCGCGTGCGGGCAAGGCCCGCGAAGCTCGCCATCTCCTTGGGCAGCCCGGCCACGAAGAACACCGCATCGCCGTCGCCAAGACCAAGCTGGGTGCGGATGGCTTCAGTCCGCTCGGCGCCGATATTCTTGGCGATGGGTCCGGCGCCCTCGCCGTCCCGGAGGATAATATAGCCGAGTCCCGGCTGCCCCTCGGCTTGCGCCCAGGCATTCATGCGGTCGCACACGGCGCGTGAGCCGCCGCCCTTGGCCGGGATCGCCCAGATCCGCGTGTTGACGTCCATGTCGATCATGCCGGCGAAGACCTTGAAGCCCGAGCCTTTGAAATGCGCCGTCGCGTCTTCCATCTCGATCGGGTTGCGCAGGTCCGGCTTGTCGGTGCCGTATTTGCGCATCGCCTCGGCATAAGGGATGTGCGGGAATTTTTGCGTTACGGGCTTGCCGCTGCCGAACTCCTCGAACAGCCCGCGCAGGATCGGCTCGACGGTCGCGAACACGTCGTCTTGCGTGACGAAGCTCATCTCGAGGTCGAGCTGGTAGAACTCGCCAGGGCTGCGGTCGGCGCGGGCGTCCTCGTCGCGGAAACAGGGTGCGATCTGGAAGTATCGGTCGAAGCCCGCAATCATGATGAGCTGCTTGAATTGCTGCGGCGCTTGCGGCAGCGCGTAGAACTTGCCGGGATGCACGCGCGAGGGCACGAGATAGTCCCGCGCCCCTTCGGGCGAGGAGGCCGTGAGGATTGGCGTCTGAAACTCGAAGAAGCCCGCCTCGCGCATGCGGTGGCGCAACGACCAGATGATCGCCTGGCGCTTCATGATGTTGTTGTGCAGGCTCTCGCGCCTGAGATCGAGGAAGCGATATTTGAGCCGCGTCTCCTCTGGGTAGTCGGGCTCGCCGAATACCGGCAGCGGCAGCTCTTTGGCTTCCGACAGGACTTCGAGGGCCTTGATCCTGACCTCGATCCCGCCCGTGGGCAGGTTGGGATTGACGGTCTCGGGCGAGCGGGCGACCACCTCGCCGTCGATGCGCACCACCCATTCCGGCTTCAGTTTCTCAGCGTCCGCGAAGGCCGGCGATTTCGGATCGGCGACGGCTTGGATGATGCCGTAATGGTCGCGGAGATCGATGAAGAGAAGCCCGCCATGATCACGCAGACGATGCACCCAGCCCGAAAGGCGGACGGTCTTGCCGACGTCCTCTTTGCGAAGCTCGCCGCAAGTGTGGGTGCGATAGGCGTGCATGGCTTGGGAATGGGGCCTTGGCGAAGGCAAGGAGGGGGTTTCGCGCGTGCCGCGGAAGAGCGCATGGGACGCCCTCTTTTGTCAAGGCGAGCGGGGCAGAGAGGAACGAAGCGGGGAGGCTGGCGTTTCACTCCTAAGGGCAGATGAGGGAGACCTGACATGCTTAAGATCCCCGAGACGCTTCCGGTAAGAACGCGCCTACCCCTTGCCGCGTGGGCTGTCGCGGCCCTGGTGGCGCTCTTCTCGCTCATGTCCTCGCTCGTACATTCCCCTGTTTATTCCAACCACCCCACCCCGGTCGCGCAGCAGGCAGCTCAGCCGGCAAAAGCGTCACACGAGGCCAGACTCTAGCGATTGGCTTTGTTTGCCAGTGACTTGATCACCGTCACAAGAAGGTGACCGACGGGGCGGACAAGGACGCCAAGGTCCTCTGGCGGTTCTTGCGGGGAGCGGCGCACCTTCTCGGCTCGCGCGTCATCGCTGCCTCACCTTCAGGCGATAAAGAACGGTATGACAGCATATTTGCGCCCTAGCGCCCTTGGCCTTGCGCCGGGGCTTGGGCTATACCCGGCCCCTATGAACCTCATCTCCCGTAACGAAGAACTCTCCGAGGCGTGCTCCCGGCTCGGCTCCGCGCCGTTTGTCGCGGTCGACACCGAGTTCATGCGCGAGCAGACCTTCTGGCCGAAACTCTGCCTCGTTCAGATGGCGGCGGAGGGCGCCGAAGTTCTCGTCGACAGCCTGGCACCTGGCCTCGATCTCACGCCCTTGTTCGAGCTCATGGTCAATGAGCGGGTGCTAAAGGTGTTTCACTCGGCACGCCAGGATGTTGAGATTGTTCATCATTTGGCTCGCGTGATTCCGCACCCCATCTTCGACACCCAGGTCGCCGCCATGGTGTGCGGCTTCGGCGAGGCGGTGAGCTATTCGATGCTGGTGAAACGGCTGCTCAATCGCAACCTCGACAAGACCTCGCGCTTCACCGACTGGAGCCGGCGCCCCCTCTCCGAGCGCCAGCTCATCTATGCGCTGGGCGATGTGCTCCATCTCCGCGACCTCTTTCCCAAGCTGAAGGCCCAGCTCGACGAGTCGGGCCGGGAGAGCTGGCTGAACGAGGAGATGGGGGTGCTCACCGACCCAGCCACCTACGAGTTGCACCCCGAGCAGGCGTGGAAGCGCCTCAAGATGCGCATCAAGACGCCGAAACAACTTGCTGTGCTCATGGAGCTTGCCGCCTGGCGCGAGCGCGAGGCGCAGACGCAAGACGTTCCGCGCGCCCGCATCCTGAAGGACGAGGCGCTTTACGACATTGCGAGCCAAGCGCCGCGCAACGTGGAGGATCTCGGCTCTCTGCGCACCCTGCATAACGGCTTTGCCCGCTCCATGCGCGGCCGCGCCGTGCTCGAAGCCGTGTCGCGGGGTCTCGACCGCGACCCCAAGACCGTCCCGCCCATCGAGCGGGGCGAGCCGATGCCGCCTGAGGCGCAGGCCGTGGTCGATCTGTTGCGGGTGCTGCTCAAGGCGACGGCGGGGCGCCACGGCGTGGCCCCGAAGCTGATCGCCACGAGCGACGAGCTGGAGGAGATCGCCCGCTCGGACGACACCGATGTGCCGGTGTTGCGGGGATGGCGCAAGAAGCTGTTCGGCGACGACGCGCTCGCGCTCAAGCGCGGGGAGCTTTCCCTTGCCATCAGAGAGGGCGAAGTCACGGTGCTGGCACCTGAGGTGCTAGCGGCGCACGAGCCAAAGGACGAAGCCTAGCAACAGGCTGACAATGACCGCGGTCGTGATCGGCACATAGACGACGAAGCCTCCCTGATCGACCACGATGTCACCGGGAAGCCGGCCAAGCCCGACGCGCACGCTGAGGAAGGTCAGCACGCCGACCACGACCAGGAACCCTATCGGGCCCCTAATGGTCTTCAACATCAGGATGTGCCTTCTCGACGGCTTGTGATCCGCATCCTGACCGTGGCGCGCACGTCGGGGGGCAGATCTTCGAGCGCGTCGAGCAGCCCCTTCAACTCGAAGCGAAGCCCGTGGATCTGATCGATAAGGTTGAGCAGGACCGGCACGTCGTCCTCGGCGAAGCCAAGTTCGTCCTCGAGATTGCAGATCAGCGCGGCGCGGGCGATGTCGGCATCCGAGAAGCCCTGCGCGGTCTCACCGGCGGGCTTGATCCAACCCTGCTTCACCCACACCCTGAGCCTGGTGACCGTCAAATGCTGGACCTTTGCCACGACCTCCCTCTCGCTCAGCATCAGGCCTGCTCCTTCAGCTTGCGCCGCGGGTCGTAGCGGTGGCTCTCCCGCCATTTCTCGGCGAAGCTCTTGAGGTCCTCGTCGATCCGCTCGGGCAGGACGATGGTGAGCTTAACGAGCTGGTCGCCTGAGGCGCCGCTCTTCGACTTGATGCCGCGGCCTTTCAACCTGAGCGTCTGCCCGGTATTGGAGCCTGGCGGCACGGTCGCGAACACACGGCCCGCGATGGTCGGCACCTCGATCTTGCCGCCGAGCACCGCCTCGTCGAAGGTGATCGGCACCTCGACGGTGATGTCGTCGCCCTCGCGCTTGAACACGGGGTGCGGCCTTACGCCGATCTCGATCAGCGCATCCCCCGGCTCAGCCCCGCCCGTGCCGGGATTCCCTTTGCCCTTCAACCTCATCACCTGGCCATCGGTGACGCCCGCGGGAATCGTGACGTCGAGCGTGCCCCCGTCAGGCAGCGTGATGCGCGTCTTGGTGCCGTTCACCGCATCGAGGAAGCCGACATCGAGGCGATATTGCGCATCCTGGCCACGCCTGGCGAAGCGCTGGCCGCCTCCGCCCCCGCGCATTCCGCCACGCTCGCCGAACAGATCGCCGAACAAATCGCTGAAGGCGCCGATATCCTCGAAGCCTGCGGTCGAGTGATAGCGCGCGCCGTCCTCGCCGCCGGCATATTCGCGATAATAGCGCTGCTGCGGCTTCTCCTGGCCGCTGGCGTCGATCTCGCCCCGGTCGTAGCGCCCGCGCTTCTCCTCATCGCCGACGATGTCGTAGGCGGCTGTGATGGTCTTGAATTTCTCCTCGGCGACCTTGTCGCCGGGATTGAGATCGGGGTGCAGCTTCTTGGCGAGCTTGCGATAGGCCTTGGTGATGTCCTCAGGCTTCGCGCCCTTCGCCACACCAAGAACAGAATAAGGATCGTCTGCCATCACCAAATCGAAGGGCTGGAGTGAACCTGAGACTTAAGCCTGAGGTTTAACGTCTTGCGCCGTAAGCGGCTACAATTCCCTTAAGCCATAATGATTTGGGAAGGGAGTCTTCGTCCAGCAAGTCCGGTCAGCCCGCCGCCAGCTGAAACGCGGAGCCGACTCTGATCTCGCCCTCGCGGTCGAGCAGCCCTGCCAAGTCCTTGAAGCGGCGCTCCACCCGCTCGCCTTCCAGATTGGAATAGGGGTCGGGCAAGGTCCACACCAGCCGGTTGCCTTCATAGGTGATCGGCGTGTTGGTCAAGACGCCGGGCATGGCGGCCGACACCATATGGGCGGCGCGGAAGGCTGCCCCCAGGATGCGGGCCCGCTTCAGCATGTCCTTGTCGACAAGCTCGATCAGCCTCTGGCTGAGCTCGTCTTTGACCAGCCCCTCGTTGCGGTAATAGACGGTGAGCGCGAGGAAGGCGCGGCCTGGATGATCGACGCCGACAAAGGTGCCGTGGGCGACGAGGTTCAGGCTCTGGATGCCGCGATAGTCGGGATGCGCGCGCCAGCCGATATCGGAAAGCAGGCAGGCCGCATGGCGAAGCCGCCTCTGCTCCGGCGTCTCCACGGGCCCCGGCGCGCGGAACAGGGCGTCGGTCCAGAAGCACAGCTCGTAGGCGCTGTCGATTGAGCGCGACCAGCGCCGCGCGATGTCATCGCAGGCCGCGATCAGGGGGTCCTTGGTCTTCTCGTCTTCGCCGAGAAGGTTGTAGAGGAGGCCTTCGCGGATGCCGAACACCGAAACCACCACGGAGCGCGGCTTCATCTGCCGGATGAGCCGTTCGAGCACGAGAGCGCCGTAGGGAATCGTCTCGCGGCGGGCGCTGGAAATATCGCGGATGCCGGCGAGCGAGCTCTGCGACTGGTGATCGAGCAGCGAGGCGAATTTGAGCGCGTCGTCGGCATTGATGCGGTAGTTGTGCATCACGCTCAAAGGATAGTTGGTTTGGGTCATGTGCAGGCGCGCGAGCGCCCGCCAGGTGCCGCCGATGGCATAAAAGTCGCGGCCCCTTCCCTTCTCCAACCAGTCGATCTTGGCAAGCTCGGCATCGACGATCTCGCGCGCCTTTTTGAGGCTGCCGCCCGAAGCATCGATCAGCCTGAGGCCCCCAAGCGGCAGCGTGGCGGCGTCCGACAGCCTGCCGCCCCTGACGTCGATCAGCTCAAGGCTGCCGCCGCCAAGGTCGCCGGCAAAGCCGTCGGCCGCGTGGATGCCTGAGACGACGCCGAGTGCGGCAAGCTCGGCCTCCTTGGTGCCGGAGAGCACGGTGACCTTGCGCCCGAGAATGCGCTCGGCCTGGGCGATGAACTCAGGACCGTTGGCCGCCTCGCGCGCGGCCGCCGTGGCGATGACCTCGACATGGTCGACCTCCAGCTGCTCGATCAGCGCGCGAAAGCGCCTGAGCGCCCTGAGCGCGCGGACTATGGCGTCGGCAGCGAGCTTGCCGGTCGTGGCGATCGACCGCCCTAGCCCGCACAGCACCTTCTCGTTGAAGAAAGGCCCTGGCGCCCGGCCGGCGGCCTCATAGACGATGAGCCGCACCGAGTTCGAACCGATGTCGACCACCGCGACCGGGCTTTGATGGTTGCTGAGGGCCATGGCGCAAAGCGCGATGCGCGTCAGCCCGTCTCGACCAGGCGCGTGAAGCGCGGCGGCATGTTCTCAGGCAGAGACGTGCCGCGGCCGGACAGGCTCGGATTGGTCATGAAATAGTCCTGAGCGCTAAACGGCTCCTGGTCCTTTCCTGGATAGAGGCGCTCTGAGCTGCCATCGGGCCGCACCCGCCAGCTCTGCAGATTGTCCTTCAGATTCGCCACCATGATCTGGTCGAGAATCTGCTCGTGCACCGTCGGATTCTTGATCGGAACCATGGCCTCCACGCGGCGATCGAGGTTGCGCGGCATCATGTCGGCCGAGCTGATATAGACCACCGCTTTCCGATTCGGAAGGCCGTGGCCGGCGCCGAAGCAATAGATGCGCGAATGCTCGAGGAAACGCCCGACGATGCTCTTGACGTGGATGGTCTCGGAAAGGTCCGGCACGCCCGGACGCAGGCAGCAGATGCCGCGCACCACGAGGTCGATCTCCACGCCCGCCTGGCTCGCCTCGTAGAGCGCATCGATGATCTCGGCGTCGACGAGGGAGTTCATCTTCATCCAAATGGCCGCCGGACGCCCGGCCTTGGCATGGTACATCTCCTCGCGGATATGGTCGAGGATGCGCGCCCTGATGCCGTGCGGCGACACCGCCATTGCCTCGAGCTCCGCGGGCTCGGCGTAGCCCGTGACATAGTTGAAGATGCGCGACAGATCCTGGCCGATGGTGCGGTCGGCGGTGAAGAAGGATAGATCGGTATAGATCTTGGCGGTGACCGGATGGTAATTGCCGGTCCCTACATGGCAATAGGTGGCGAGCTCGCCCCGCTCGCGCCGCACGATCAGGCTGAGCTTGGCGTGCGTCTTGAGCTCGAGGAAGCCATAGACCACCTGGACGCCCGCGCTTTCGAGATCGCGCGCCCATTTGATGTTGGCCTCCTCGTCGAAACGAGCCTTCAGCTCGACTACCACGGTCACCGACTTCCCGGCCTCGGCCGCGTCCTTCAGCGCCTCGATGATCGGCGAGCTCTTGCTCGTGCGGTAGAGCATCCATTTGATCGCCACGACGTCGGGATCGGCGGCCGCCTGTTTCAGGAACTGGAGCACGACGTCGAAGGACTCGTAAGGGTGATGAACCACGATGTCCTTCTTGCGAATGGCGGCGAAGCAGTCCCCGTGATGCTCGCGGATGCGTTCCGGGAAACGGCTGACGAAGGGCTGGAATTTGAGGTCAGGACGATCAGCGACGATCAGCAGGGCGGTGTCGGATAGCCCGATCAGGCCCTTCTGCACGAAGCTCTCGCGCTCAGTGACCTTGAGCTCCTGCATGACGAAGCGCTGCAGCCGCGACGGCATCGAGGCCTCGATCTCGAGCCTGATGACGGAGCCCCGGCGCCGGCGCTTCAGCGCCGACTCGAACAGCCGCACTAGGTCCTCCGCCTCTTCCTGCACCTCAATGTCACTGTCGCGCAGCACGCGGAACGAGCCCTGGCTTCTCACCTTGTAGCCGGGGAACAGCCGCGACACGAAGATGCCGACCACCGTCTCGAGCCTGATGAAGCGGATCGGCTCCTTCGGCGCGCCCTTGCTCGGCAGACGAATGAAGCGATTGAGCTGAGGCGGGATCGGCATGAGCGCGTGCATGGCGCGGAGCGAGCCCTCGCGCACCAGCTCAAGCCCGAGCGTGAAGCCGAAATTCGGGATGAACGGAAAGGGATGGGCCGGGTCGACGGCGATCGGGGTCAGCACCGGGAAGATGTGGCTCAGGAAATGCTCCTCGAGCCAGGCGTGCTCCTCGCCTGAAAGCTGATCGGCCAGGAGCACGTGAATGCCGGCTTCCGCCAGCAGCGCCTCGATCGTGACCCAGTTTTCCTGCTGCTCCGCCGTGAGCTCGGCGACGGAGCGACTGATGCGGTCGAGCTGTTCGGAAGGCGTGAGCCCGTCCTCGCTCGGCGTCTCGATGCCGGCAACGACCTGGCCGCGCAGGCCGGCCACGCGCACCATGTAGAACTCGTCGAGGTTGGAGGCGGAGATGGAGAGGAAGCGCAGGCGCTCCAGGAGCGGATGGCGCTCGTTCTCGGCTTCCTCCAGCACCCTCCTGTTGAATTGGAGCCAAGACAGCTCGCGGTTGAAGAAGCGGCTTGGCCCAAAGGCGGCGATGCCCGGGGCCGGTTCGATCCGCTCGACCTTCTCTGGCAAACTCATCAGTAACCTCTTGCAAATTAAGCGCTTTTAGGCGTTAGCCAAGCTCGCGCAGCGCTTCCCCCGGCAATGTTACCTCAAGAAATGTATCACTAGCGTTACGGCGAAAGCCAAAGCGAGTCCCCCGCGTCTAGTCGGTCGGGGCGCTTGCCGCAAGCGCCTCCATGACCAGCTGGCGGCTGATCTTGCGGCCCTTGGCGAGAGCCGCGCGGTCCACCGCTTCCACGGCAGACGCCGCCGCCGCCAGGGAGCGATCGATGTGAAGAGCAAGGAACTCGAGCACTTTTGGATCGATGTCGAGCTGGCGGTCGGCGAAATGCTTTAGCATCACGGTCCTAAGCAACGCCTCGTCGGGCGCGCCGATCTGGACGGCGGGGACCGCGTTCAGCCGCGACAACAGATCCGGCAGCGAAAAACCCCACCGGCTTGGGGCACCCCGCGCCGTGAGGAGCACGAACAGCCGCTTCTCCCGCGCGAGGTTCAAGAGATGGAACAGGGCCTTCTCGTCGTAGGCGCTGCGGTCGGCGTCCTCGACCACGAGCGGCGTCCCCTCGCCCATCTGGTCGATGAAATCGATATCGAGGCACGCCGGATCGAGCGATCGTGCTCCCGACAGCGCCTGCCAGACTCTGGCCAAATGCGTCTTGCCGCTTTGCGGCGGACCGATCAGGATCTGGACTTGGTCACGCCACTCCGGCCAGGCGTCAATCAGCCTGACGGCGGCGAGATTGCAATCGCTGACAAGGAAATCTTCGGCGCCGAGCGCGGCGCGGTGGGGCAGGTCGAGGGTGAGCTGTGCGAGCGTCACGAAACCCTGACCCGCGGGCGCTGGGGCTGGTCGCGCCCGACCGGCGTTCTTTGGCGGGGAGGAAGGCTGCTGGGTTTGGGCTCATAGCTCCCCATAAGCCTGAGCCACGACCAGAAATAAGCCCCGGCCGAAAGGATGGTGAGCGCACCCGTCACCCAGACCAGAAGCGTGACCAGTCCCTCGAGGCCGAGCCCGAGCCCGAGCTCGGCGAGGATAAGCCCGGCCAGCACGATCTGCGACAAGGTGTTGGCCTTGCTGATGAGGAGCGGCTGCATGCTGAGCGGCCGCGACAGCATCCAGGACAGCACGACAGCGCCGACGATGAGGATGTCGCGACTCACCACGGCGATGACGAGCCAAGCCGGTAAATGGCCGGCGAGACCCAAGGTGACATAGATGCTGACGAGCAGCGCCTTGTCGGCGATGGGGTCGAGATAGGCGCCAAGCTCGCTGTGCCAGCCAAAGCGCTTGGCGAGAAAGCCGTCGGCGGCGTCGGAGAGGCCGGCGAGCAGGAACAGCAGGAAGGCCGGGTACATCGCATGAGTGATGATCAGCCACACCACCAGCGGAACCAGCACGATCCGCCCGAGCGTCAGGCTGTTAGGAATATTCACGAACGCTCCTCCCGGAAGCCGCGTGCGCCGTGTGGCGCGGTGGGGCCTCCAGTTCTTGAGTTTAGCAGATTCGACGCCACGGCGTGACTGGATGGCCAGGGCATCGGCCTACCGGGAGCGGAGCACGAAATTTCCATCTCTCTCATTCAGCTGAAAGCCGCTTTGGTTGAGCACGGTCTGCAATCGGTCGAGCGAGCCCGCGTAGTCGAAACTAATCGAAGCCGCCCGCGCCGAGAGCGAATTCACCTCAAGCGCCTGGATTCCGGCCACGTTCATCAGCTTGCCCCGAATGTCCTGCCAATCCTTGAGCCCTGAGAACTCGACGATGGCCACGACGTTGCGCGGGACCTCGGCGTTGCCGGGAGGCTTGGCCTCCTTCCCTTCCTCATAGTTGACCTCGGTCGCAGGCGTTGCCGGTATTTGCGTCTCTTTCCAGCGGTTCTCGATGATCGCGAAAGCAGTCGCGGCAGCATCGCGCGCGGCGGCCTTGGCATCGGCACTGCTGAGCTTGTCGCTGTGCCCGTAATTGATGGCGCCCACGCCGTCGGCGCCGACCAGCCGGGTCACGAACGTCCCATCAGCGATGTCGCCCACGGCAATGACGAAGGGCCCATAGCCATAGTCCCCTTGCATCGCGGCAAGCGCCTGAGCGTCGCCCGCAAGCACTGCCTTAACGGTCTCGACGTCGAGGTTCGGTCGGGGCTTCAGGATCGTGGCCGGGGCGATGCTGTGGGAGAGATCGAGATCCTCCCAGGCTTGCCACCAGCCTTCCGGCCCTTGGTCCTTCACGCTCCCTCCCGCGATCACCAGCAGCAGGATAGAGACGGATGGCGCGCGGACTTCGCTGTAAGGGACGCCCTGGCCGTCCAGGAGCTGCTTCACGCCGGCCTCGTTGACGTTCACATCGAGGACCGCGAGGTAACGGGTGGTGGAGTTCTGCTCGCTCCTGACGGAGACGCCTTCGACCATGGCTTCGATATCGTCCTGGCTAAGCTCCGGCAGCTGCGCCAAGGCGCTCAAGGGCACGAGCCGCTGGAGCACGGTCATGACCGCGCGCTTCTCGGCGTCGGCCATCCCTATTGCCTTCGCCGCGACGGCATCCTTGGCGGTAGCATCGACCGAAATCTTGCCGACGGCATAAAGACTGTCGGTGGCTTGAGCGGCACCGCTCAAAGAGGCGGCAAGCGCAAGCGACAGCAGAAGAGCGAGCTGAGCCACTCTCCAAGCAAAATGCCTTAACCGCCACAACGCCATGACCAGCTCTAAACGCAAATGACCCCTCGGGGGGCATGCGGGGCCCTTAAGCCTGCCTCCGGTAAATCTCCCGAATGTGGCCGAGCCACGGCCTTTCCGCCTTGACGGGCCTCTTAAGGCACGATTGTTATGCCAAATCTCCTGAACTTGCATCCAGAGTGGCGAGGATGCCCGCAATCTCCAAAGACAAGCCCCGGCTGACCTATCGCGACGCGGGCGTCGATATCGACGCCGGCAACGCGCTGGTTGCGGCCATTGGGCCCCTCGCGGCAAAGACCAATCGCCCCGGCGTGCTCGGCGGTATCGGAGGGTTTGGCGGTCTTTTCGACCTCAAGGCTTGCGGCTTCAAGGATCCCGTGCTCGTCGCCGGCACCGACGGGGTCGGCACCAAGCTCAAGCTCGCCATCGAGACGGGCCTCCATGCTGGGATCGGCATTGATCTCGTTGCCATGAACGTCAACGACATCGTGGTGCAAGGCGCCGAGCCCCTGTTCTTCCTCGACTACTTCGCTACCGGCAAGCTCGACCTCGGCGTGGCCGAGACGGTCATCGGCAGCATTGCCGCGGGATGCAAGGAGGCCGGCTGCGCCCTGATCGGGGGTGAGACCGCCGAGATGCCGGGGCTTTATGCGCCGGGCGACTACGATCTTGCCGGCTTTGCCGTGGGCGCGGTCGAGCGCTCTTCCTTGCTGCCGCGGAAGGACCTCGAGTTTGGCGACGTCATCCTCGCGCTCCCCTCCTCCGGCGTGCACGCCAACGGCTTCTCGCTGGTGCGGCGCGTCGTCAAGCAATCGGGGTTGCTTTTGCGCGACCCTGCGCCGTTCGCGTCCGGTCTCACTCTTGGCGAGGCGCTGCTCACACCCACTCGCATCTATGTGCGGCAGATCCTTGAAACGATTCGCACAACCGGCGCAGTCAAGGCGCTTGCCCATATCACGGGAGGCGGACTGACCGACAACATCCCGCGCGTGCTCCCTGCCGATCTTGCGGCCGAGATCGACCTTGGCGCGCTGAAGCTGCCGCCGGTCTTCGCCTGGCTTCAACGCGAAGCAAGACTTGACCAGGACGAGATGCTGCGGACCTTCAATTGCGGCATCGGCATGATCCTCGTGGTCGCCGCGTCCAACGTGGAGCGCGTGCTGCAACATCTCGGTGACGAGACGAAACTGATCGGCGCGCTGGTCAAGCGCGGCGGCGGCGGCGCCATAAGCTTCAAAGGCGAGTTCGCTCGGAGCGCGCTGTGACGAGGAAGCGCGTCGGCGTCCTCATCTCGGGTCGGGGGTCCAACCTCGAGGCGCTGATCGAAGCCTGCAAGGCTCCCGACTATCCCGCCAAGATCGTCCTCGTCATCTCGAACGTTCCGGACGCGCAAGGCCTCGCCCGCGCCGAAACCGCCCTCATCCCCACCCTCACCATCAACCACAAGGACTTCGCCTCCCGTGAGACCTTCGATGCCGCCCTCGACGCCGCGCTGAAAGAGGCAAAAGTCGAGCTTCTCTGCAATGCAGGCTTTCTGCGGCTGCACACCGAAGGCTTCGTCAAAAGCTGGCGTGACCGCCACCTCAATATCCACCCTTCCCTCCTGCCCGCGTTCAAAGGCTTGCACACCCATGCTCGCGTTCTGGATGAGGGCGCCAAGATCTCAGGCTGCACCGTGCATTTCGTCAGGCCCGAGATGGACTGCGGACCGATCGTAGCGCAAGCCGCCCTCCCGGTGCTGCCAGGCGACACACAAGAAAGCCTTGCCGCCCGGGTGCTTCAGGCCGAGCATCGGCTTTACCCCCACGCGCTCCGCCTCGTTGCCTCCGGCGCCGTTCGCGTGGAGGGGGAGCGCGTGGTCGGAATGACACAGATCAGAGATCAACCCCCGATATTTTCGCCACCACTCGACGAAGAGATTTGATTGAAATTGTTAACGGCCGTAAGATCGGCCCCTGGACTGGACGGCATGTCGCAGCACAAGATGCAGACGTGCCGGTGATGGACAATGCCGACGGCCGGATGCTAGACACTGGCCTAATTCGAGGCAATCCTGCGCCTGCTTGACTGTCGCGATGCAATGCAGCGCGGGAGGCGGCTTCGTCGCTTTGGCGGCCGGCGCCGGGCTCGAGACCCGTGGCCTCCGACACTAAAGCAGGAGCGCGGGGGAAGGCGTAAATGGCTGATATGACGGTCGCCTATTCTCCATCGCATGGGCTCGGCGACGAGCAGAGCATCTGGTTCAAGCTCACGCCGCTCCTGAACCAGGAGAACCCCATGCAGGTTCTCATGGCGCTCAGCGACAAATATGGGGGCGTGATCCCCATCAACCTGAAGAACCAGCGCATCGTGCTCCTGTCCGAGCCGGCGCATGCCCAGCGCGTCCTCGTCGACAACGCCGACAACTACGTCAAATATTTCGAGGGGCTCCGGCCGATCTTCGGCAAGAGCATGATCACGGTGGACGGCGCGCTGTGGCAGAAGATCAGGGCGCCGCAGCAGCCCGCCTTCCACCCGCATATGTTCGAAGAATATTTCCCCTATCTGATGTCGGCCATCGATTCGAAGATGGCGCGCTGGGCGAAGTTTGCTTCGACCGGCGAGACCATCGAGATGGTGGAGGAGACCTGGACGCTGGCCGCCGAGATGGTGTGCAAGGCCCTGTTCGACCGCGAGATGCCCTTCAACCCGCATTTCGTCTTCGGCCAGGTCAAGACCTACACCGATGTGATGAACCACAAGTCGATCCGCCTCAAAAGGATGAGCGGGGAGCTGACCGAGATCACCGAGGAGGACGCGGCCAAGGCCATGGAGGTCTGGGGCTCGATCCCCGAGATGGTCATGGGCGCCAATGTCATCGACCATCGCGAGAACACCCTTCTCAAGATGCTCGAGGCGGCCGAGGCGGACCCGAGCTTCCCCGAGTTCGATCGCCGTCAGGTGATCGATGAGATGAAGCAATATCTGTGGGCCGGCACGGAGACGACGGCCCTCACGCTGGCCTGGTCGCTCTATCTCCTCTGGCAGCACCCTGAGGCCATGGAGCGCATCCGCGCGGAGGCGCGCCAGGTTTGCGGCGAGCGCGACCCGCAATGGCAAGAGGTGCAGCAGCTTAGCTACACGCGCATGGTGATCCAGGAGACCATGCGGCTCTTCCCGCCGATCTGGGCCCTGATCCGCATCGCCGCCGGCGACGACGAGATCGAGGGCCACAAGATCAAGGCCGGCGACAAGGTGGTGATCCTCACCTATATCGCCCACCACAACCCGAAATATTGGGATGAGCCCGAGAAATTCGATCCTGAGCGCTTTGCGCCGGAGCGGTCGAAGAAGCGGGTGAAATACAGCTACCTGCCCTTCGCCGCGGGAAAACGCGCCTGCATCGGCGGCGCGCTGTCGCAGATCGAGAACACGCTCGCTCTGGTGCAGCTTTTGCGGCGATTTACGCCCGAATATGCGGGACCGGTGCCGGCCAAGATCCACGCCACCGTGACGCTCTGCCCCAAAGGCGGACTGCCCTTCCGCATCCGCGAGCTGAGCTAGCGGCTATCGCCTCGCGCGTGCGTGAGTTGAGTCGCCGTCAATATGCGCGCAATGCGCACTTCGCCTGTAACTCTTAGATAAGCCTGAGGTGATAGTCATTCGGCTGATCCAGCTTGGTCTGGAATCCAAAATGATCCCTACAGGGGGAGCGTTAAGTAGGCGTGGGTGCATGTTCCGTAAGTGACTTCTCGCGACGACGTGCAACGAATCTTGGACGCCGATTCAATCCCTTCGTGTTTATCGCTGCGAGTTTGGCAGCCGCCGCTATTTTCGTTTCGATTGTCGCCATCCCCCAATGGCTGTCGAAGCAAGCGCGGTGGGACGCGCTCCGTTCGCATGTCGGCGAAATTGGGGAGCTCGCCGCCAGCGTCGTTGACGGAGATTTGCACCGTGAATTGCTCACTCCTGCGAACTACAGCGATGAGCTTTACGCCCGCGCGTTGAAGCCGTTGGTGCGCTTCCACTCGGCAAACCACAACATTTTTTATCTCTATACGATGGTTGATCGGGACGGCGTCCCGTATTTTGTCCTCGATACGGCTGCGTCACCCGACCTGCGCACAGACCGCCAGCTGCGCGCGTCGGCCTACATGGAGCGGTTTGATCTCCGTAAGGAATACGAGGACGACTGGCTTGACCAGATCGCCTCCGGCAAAACCTACGTGACTCCTAACTTCGAGCAGGACGAATACGGGGATTTTCTAACTGCGCATGCGCCCATCTACGACAGCAAGGGCCGCTACAGCGGTTTCGTCGGCGTCGATTTCGACCTGCAGTACTATTTCGCACAAGAAGCACGTTTTCGCGCAATCGCGATTGGCAGCCTGGTGGCTGCGCTGATCTTGGCATTGATGATCGGGTTCCTGGCGGAGCGCTACCACTCCGCCATGCGCCATCGCATACAGGAGTATTACGACACCTCGATCCGCGACAGCCTGACCGGGCTGCTCAACCGCCGTGGCGCCGTGGCGGCTATCGACAAGTCCTTGGCCCGACATACTGGGAGCAATGCGACGCTGCTCGTCGATGTCGACAATATGATCAACGACCTTCGTGGCCACGTTGCCGGCGATGCGGTCATTGCGCGCACCGCGGAAACCATTCGCCAAAGCATCCGCGAGGGCGATGAATGTGCGCGACTGGGCGGGGATGAGTTCATCATCTTTGCCCCCGATTGCGATCTGGAGGGCGCCAAGGAAATTGCGCGGCAAATTCTCGAGAGGCTAGCCAAGCATGCGATGCCGCTGGCAGGCGTCAGGTTCGGTGTTTCGATTGGGATTGCTGTGCACGAAGGGGCCGACGCCGATTTTGCCAAAATGTACCGCGACGCCGACGAAGCCCTGTATCAGGCAAGAGCGGACGGCAAGAGCCGCATCGGCCTCTTCACGCCATCCACGACGGCGGCATGACCGGACGAGCGACGGCATAGATTGCCGCGCGGGAAACCCGGGCTTATCCACCGGAGCAAAGAACCTCGCGGGTTTCGCCCGGGCTATCGCATCTTTGATTTCAGATGGATCGCTTCGCCATCCACCACGAACGCGCCATAGCCACGATGGTGGATGGTCCTCGCCTTCTTCAGCTTGGGGTCGGCCCAGGCCTTGAGCACCTCAAGGACGAAGAGGCCATATTTGTTGACGAGGCTCGTGTTGGTCACCTTGCATTCGAGATTGACGCAGCACTCCGCGATCAGCGGCGCCGCCACACGCTCAGCCTTGACCGGGGTCAGACCGAATGCCGCGAATTTGTCGATGTCGCGGCCCGACGTGTTGCCGATCTGGACCACTTTGGGTGCGAGCTCTACCGTCGGGATGGCGATCACGCATTCCCCCGTCGCGCGCAAGGCGGCGAAGCTGTAGTCCGCGTTGCTGACGATGCAGGCGATGAGCGGCGGCTCGAAGTCGACCATCATATGCCAGGACATGGTCATGACATTGGCGCGGCCCTTCTGAGCCGTCGTGAGAAGGACGACGGGCCCGGGCTCGATCGTCTGGTAGACCTTGGAGAGTGGAAATTGTCGCATCTTGTCGGCCTCAGCCGCGCTTGAGCTCTCTCAGCCCTTGGGCTTCGGCGCGGGGCTTGGCTCGTCGGTCGTCGCAGGCGCGGCGGGGCTGGCCTTCGGCCCGCCCTCGTCTTCGACCGCGGGAAAGCCCGCACGGAGATAGGCCACAACCTGCCAAATCTCGTCTTGCGTCAGCTCGGTCTTGAACGCCGGCATCGCCGTGCCGAACGGCTTGCCCCCCTCGGAGATGGTCCACAGCAGATATTGGTCGATCGCGATCGGCTGTTGGATCATGGAAGCAAGGAGCGCCGGCGACGGGCTGAGCGCATGGGCGAGCGCGCCATTGCCAAGTCCGGTGGCGCCATGACACTTCGCGCAATGGGAGGCATAGATCGGGCCGCCTGCCGCAATAGCCTTGGTCGTGTAGCCCACGCCATTCTCTGCCTTGAGGTACGCTTCGGGGACTTTCTCGTTCACGAAGGTCGAGAAGCGGAGCATGCGCTGCTGCTGCTCGGCGCTCAGAGCCTTCAGGTTCCAGCCGAGCGGCGCACCGGGTTGCCACTCCTCGGGCCCCTCTTGGGCAACGGAGCGCGACGCCGGCGGCAAGAGCACCGCGCCGAGCATCAAGGCACCGATCAATGCAAGTGACAGCATCCGCAAGGCCGTCATGAGCACGCTCCAATCATGGTCAAGTCAATCACCATGGCACGCCCAAGGCCCTTAAGCCTTGTCGCAGATCAAGATTCGTTGGCTTGGGCCTCTCTCAAATCCCAAATGCCTTTGTGACACTCACGAGGCTTCTCACATCATCGCAAGAGTTCTAAAATGCGGCTCCAAGTAGGAGCGTGGCGATGAGTGATGTTGCTGACATCGATGTGCAGGTTCTGCGAGATTGCGATCTCGTCGTCACCCGTCCCGACACGGGCGAGCAGGCCACCTATCGTAAAGACGGCATGTCGCCCGTCCTTGTGTTGACCGATTCCATGCGAGACGACCCCGACCCGGCACGAGTGCGATTTCTCGTCTCGACTTGGAAGGCTGCCCACGCCAAGGCTCAGGAGTTCGGGTGGCTGACGTCCTAGAGCATGATCTGCGAGAAATAGGAACCGGCGCCAGTCCAGCGGCTCCCGCGCAAGCTCTGCCGGGCCTGATCTCGGCCTTTCGCTCAAAGGCAGACGGAGTCGTGGAGGAGCTTGCGGTCGACCAGCCCATCGCCGAGGACTTTGACGGCTGGCTGTGGCTCCATTTCAACTTGGCGGACGCACGCGCCTGCCACTTCTTGCGATCGGCGTCCTATTTTCCCCTCGCGGCAAGGGGGCTGCTCGTCGCGGCCGACGAGCATCAGCAGCTTCACGCGAGCGACGGCTGCCTCTATGGCGTCTTTCCCGATCTCGTTTGCGGGCTCGAGGGGATCACCGAGGAGATCGGCTTTCTCCATTTCGCCATGACCGAGAAACTCCTGATCGATCGCCGTCGCGCGCTGAGCGGCGTCGACGCGCAATGCGCTGCGGAGTGGTCGCAAGGTCCCAACCGTGCCGGCCCTTCTGGATACCATCGTGGAGCACGTGGTCGACGCCGTCGATCGCTTGGCCGATGACGTTGCGCGCAAGCTCGACCGCATCGAGGAGAAGATCCTCGCCGAGGATGTGACTGAGGGCGGTCAAATGCTCGTGCGCATTCGGCGGACGACCGTACGCCTGCATCGGCAGCTCGTGATCTTGCGCTCGCTCATTCAACGGCTCGGGCTCGACCTCGGCCAGAAATTTGCGCTCGGTCTGGGGACAAAGAAGTTAGTCCAGCAGCTCGATTGGCTTGATGCCGAGATCGTCTCATTGCGCGACCGGGCGCAGCTCCTTCAGGAGGAGGTCACCATCAAGACCGCCGAGCAAACCAATCGCAATCTCCATGTGCTGGCCATCGTAACGACGGTCTTCCTGCCGGCGACCTTGATCGCAGGAATTTTCGGCATGAATGTCGGGGGACTGCCGCTCACCCAAAGCGGCCACGGATTCCTGTGGTCGATGGCGATCCTGGTCGGGGCGTCAGCTATCGTCTTTTGGCTGCTGAAGCGATCCGGCATCCTCAGGCGCTAGGATCGTCGAGCCCTAGCCCACGATCTCGCTCTTCTTGAAGCAGAGCCCGATCTCGCGCTTGGCCGTCTCCGGACTGTCGGAGCCGTGCACGGAATTCCGCTGCAGATTGACGGCAAACTCCTTGCGGATGGAGCCGGGCGCCGCATCGACCGGATTGGTCGCCCCCATCACCTCACGGTTCCTGGCGATGGCGTCCTCGCCCTCAAGCACCTGCAGCACGATCGGGCCCGAGGTCATGAAGCCGACGAGGTCCTTGAAGAAAGGCTGGCCCTGGTGGATGTCGTAGAACTTCTTCGCCTCTTTCTTCTTCCACCACACCCGCTTCTGCGCGATCACGCGAAGCCCCGCACCTTCGAGCCTGGCGACGATCAGCCCGGTGATGTTCCGCTCTGTGGCGTCAGGCTTGATGATTGAAAGCGTGCGTTCACTGGCCATAGCCACAAGTCCCCTTAGGTGTTTGGAATTACGCGGGCTTATACCGGCCCGTCATGACAGCTACAAGGCGGCATAGATAGAGAAGTAAAGACGCCCGGGCGCTGATCTGGATCAACCGACGGTGACGCGCTTAAGCGGCGCGAGCCCCTCACGCCTTCTGCTGCCAGCGCCCGTCGGCATCCTGCTGCCAATAGCTCACGGCGTGGCCTCGGGCCTTCGCCGCCTGCCACTCGGCACGCGCCCGGGAGACCGCGTCCTGGTCGCCGCCGTCGAAGACGTAAGCGACGCGGGTGTAAGGCGATGCATCCGCCAGCGTGGCGCCGTCGACCAGAAAGCGGATTTTTGCCTCGTTCGGGTTGTCGTCGCCCGCTGTCAAATAGATGGGATGGGCGCCTGCGCGTCCGTCGCGCGCCGTCCCATGGGGCAGGAAGCTCTCCTCGCGATAGGTCCATAGCAGCGTATTGAGCGCCTCGACGCGCTCCTCGCTCGCAGCCTGGACGGCGGCGCGCCAGCCGCGCTTGAGCGAGAGCTCGAGCAGCGTCGGCAGCACCTGTTCGAGCGAGCCCCGTTCCAAATGATAGAAATAGACTTCCGTGCCGCCGCCGCCCATCAGAGCATGATCCGGAAAAGTGGGAACCGGCTTTCCGATAAGATCATGCTCAAACAGAAGACCAACTCACACATACGGGTTGTCGCCTTTGCGCAGATTGAGCCTGATCGGCACGCCCGGCATGTCGAAGTCCTCGCGCAAGGCGTTCACCAGATAGCGCGTGTAGGACTCCGGCAACGCCTTCGGCCGCGAGCAGAACAGCACGAAGGTCGGAGGCCGCGCATTGGCCTGGGTGATGTATCTGAGCTTGATGCGCCGACCCGACGCCGCCGGAGGCGCGTGCGCTTCGACGACAGCGCGTAGCCATTGATTGAGCGCGTGGGTGGGAAGCCTCCGGTTCCACAATTCGTCGGCCGTGAGGACCGCCTGCATGAGCTTGCCGAGGCCCTTCCCGCCGAGCGCCGAGACCGTCACCAGCGCCACGCCCTTCACCTGCGGCAGGAGTCGCTGGCAGGTCTCGCGGAGCTCGTTGAGGCGCTTCTCGCGGTCGCGCACCAGATCCCATTTGTTGATGGCAATGACGAGACCGCGTCCCTCTTGCGCAATCAGGTCGGCGATCTGAAGATCCTGCTTCTCGAAAGGTTGCTCGGCATCGAGCAGCAGCACTACGACCTCGGCGAAGCGGATGGCTTTCAGCGCGTCGCCAACCGAGAGCTCCTCGGCGCGGCCCTCCACCCGCATCTTGCGCCTGAGCCCGGCGGTGTCGAACAGAAGCAAAGACCTGCCGTCCCAGGCAAACTCGGAGGCAACCGCGTCGCGGGTGATCCCCGCCTCGGGGCCCGTGATCATGCGCTCTTCGCCAAGAAGCGCGTTGACGAGGGTGGACTTGCCGACATTCGGCCGTCCGACGATGGCGATGCGCAGAGGATGCGGGACCGTGGCCTCAGCCTCAACCTCGGCCTCGTTCTCGGCCTCCTGGTGTGCGACTTCGGTGACCGCGCCGCCTTTGCGGCAGGCCTCCTCGATGGCCTCGCTCAGCTCGCCATAGCCCAAGCCATGCTCGGCCGAGATCGGCAGCGGGTCGCCGAGGCCGAGCGCATAGGCCTCGTAGACCCCGGGCTCGGCCGCGCGGCCCTCGCATTTGTTTGCGGCGAGGATCACGGGCTTGCCCGAGCTTCGCACGAGATCGGCGAGGATCTCGTCGGCGCCCAGCACCCCTGCCCGCGCATCGATAAGAAAGACCACGAGATCGGCCTGCTCAATGGCCGCTTCCGTCTGTTGGCGCATGCGCGGCGTAAGCCCCTGATCGCCAGGCTCAAGACCTGCGGTATCGATCAGCTTCACGGCGCAGGGCCCGAGTGTAGTCTCGGCCTCGCGCCGGTCGCGGGTCAGACCCGGCTGATCGTCGACGAGAGCGAGCTTCTTGCCGGCGAGACGGTTGAACAGGGTGGACTTGCCGACATTCGGCCGTCCGACGATGGCGATGGTGAAGGCCATTGGACCCTTCGGAGCGGAAGCTTGCGGACGCTACTATGCTTGCCTGACGCGCCTCTAGTTGAGGGCGATCAGCGTGGCGTTGTCGGCCAAGATATACATGCGGCCGCCGGCCACAACCGGCGCGACGAAGACGGGCGTGCCGAGATCGAGGGTGGTAGCAACCTGTCCGGTCCGCGCATCGGCCCCGACCAGGACCCCTTCCGCCGACACGAGCCACAGCTTGCCGCCCGCAAGCACCGGACCGCTCCAGCGCGTGCTGCCGGGAAGATCGACCGCCCAGCGCACCTTGCCGTCGGCGCGGGCGAGCGCGAAGAGCTTGCCGCCCAGGTCCACGACATAGACGGTATCGCCCGCGACCCACGGCATCTGCATGCTGGCGATATTGCGCGACCACAGCCACTCGCCGGAGGCTTCCGACGAGGCCGTCATCTTGCCGCCATGGCTGATGGCGAACACGACGCCATGGTCGATCACGGGCCGCGCCGGGTCTCCCAGGATTCCGGCGGCCGTGGTTTCAGTCGAGCGCGTCAACGATTCGCTCCAGGCCGCCTTGCCGGTTACCGCCTCATAGGCCGCAACGTCGCCTGCGGGGAACGGCGCCACGACGATGCCGCTACTGACCGCAGGGCTCACATTGCTGAGCAGGCTCGCTGGTTCCGGCAGACCTCGCGCCGTCCACAGCTCCTGGCCGTCGGCGCCGCTCAAAGCATGCAACACATTGTCGGTGGACACGAAATAGATCTTGCCGCCGGCCGCCGTGGGAGAGCTGCGGACCGGGCTGCCGACTGGCTTCGTCCACAGGATGCCGCCGTTGCCGGTGTCGATGCCAACGACCGTGCCATAGCCCGTGGTCACGTAGAGATGGCCGCCGTCGAGAGCGAGCCCGCCGCCAAAGCCTTCCTTTCGCTTCTCGGTCGCAGGCGTCACGCTCGCCGTCCACAGCTTGGCGCCGCTCGCCGAGGAGAAGGCCGAGACCGTGCCGCCCGCATCGAGGGTGAACACCTTGCCGTCGGCGACGAGCGGCACAGCGCTCAAGCGTCCGCTCGACGACGATCCGGTCCCCGCGTCGGCCGACCACACCTTCTGCACCTGATCGTTCAGGGCGAGATGGCCGAGATTGTTGGCAGGCGTGCCGCCCGGCTGCGTCCAGGAGGCATTCGCTTGCGCCGGCGGAAGGGCAATCGGCTTTCCCGCCGCAGCTTGATCGATATTGGTCAGGCTCGGATCGGTGATGACGGGGATACGCTCGCCCGGCAGGATCTCTTCTTTCTTGGCGAAGGGATTACGGATGTTGGCAAGCGGACCGCTGCAGCCGGCAAGGCTCAAGGCGACGGCCGTTGCAAGGCCCGCGCCGAGAAGGCGGCCGCCAATTCCCCGTGTTTGACCCCGGCCCAATTTCGAGCCACCCTTCGGTTCGCGAGCTATTTCGCCGTCGTGCTCAACGACTGCGGGGTCCCCACGATGAGTGCCAGCATCATGTCGGCGCGTTCCCGCAAGTTCGGAGGCGTGTCCTCATCGCCGATCAGCGCGCTGAACTGCTTCTCGGCCTCCCGCTTATTGTTAAGCCTATAGGCCGACAGGCCGAGCAGCTCGCGGGCAGAAAATCTCCAGGCGCTGTTGGAATCGACGAGGCCTTTGAGGCGGCGCTCCATCTCGGCGTAATCCGCCTTGTCGAGCCTGAGCGCGGCGGCTTGCAGCGCGGCGTGGCCTTGCAGGATCTGATCGACGCTCGCGTCGCTGGCGAGTGCGTCATAATCGGCGACCGCCTTGTCGATGTCGCCGGCTTTCGCCTCGGCCGCGGCGAGCTGGAAGCGCGCCAGCGCACGGTAGCCCTCAGGCCCCTGCGCCGCCAGCGATGTCAGCAGCTCGTGCGCCTTGGCCTCGTCGTCTCCGCCCTCGAGCGTCAAGGCTTCGCTGAACTTCGCGCCGGCGTCTTGCGCCTGGCGCTCCTGCCAATAGGACCAGCCTTTATAGGCCGCGACGCCCGCCACGATCAGCAACGCCCCAGCGAGCGCATAGACGCCGTAGTTGTCCCACAGCTTCCTGTACTGGTCTTGGCGGACGGCCTCGTCCACCTCGCGAAGAAAGGAATCACGGTCGGTCATCGGCAGCGGACTCTTATGACGTGACGAGGCGGATGTCTTGAGGAGCCGCCTGCGGCTCCTCCCGCCGTATAGTGAAGGCCTCTTGCGTGCGCAAGGTAAAGAGCCGAGGGGCCAATCGGCCGATGAGGTAAGTGAGAGGCCCGAACGAGGCTAACTGCCTGTCATTTTGGTCTTTTTCGTGACTTCTGGCGCTTCGTCGCACATCGGATAAGTGTACTCGGCGGAGGGGAAGGCTCTGGTGCGGACCTCGCCCGCAAACGCCTTCACGGCAGCCTCGATGCCGTCGCCGATCTGAGCATATTCCTTGACGAATTTGGGCACGCGCGGGGAGAGCCCGAGCATGTCCTCGAGCACGAGGATTTGCCCATCGCACTCGGCCGAAGCGCCGATGCCGATGGTGGGGATCGGGATCTGCTTGGTGATGCGCGCGGCGAGGAGCTCGGCAAGGGCCTCGATCACGACGGCGAAGGCGCCGGCCTCGGCGATGGCGCGGGCATCCGCCTCGAATGCCGCCCATTCCGAGCGGAAGCGGCCGCGGGGCTTGAAGCTGCCGATGGTGTTGATGGCCTGGGGCGTCATGCCGATATGGCTCATCACCGGGATGCCGCGCTCGGTGAGATAGCGGATGGTCTCAGCCATATGGGCGCCGCCTTCGAGCTTGATCGCGCCGCAGCCCGTCTCCTTCAGCACGCGAGCGGCGTTGCGGAAGGCGATCGACGGGTTCTCCTCATAGGAGCCGAACGGCATGTCGACCACGACGAGAGCGCGGCTCGAGCCCCGCACCACGGCCTGGGCATGCATGATCATGAGATCGAGCGGCACCGGCACGGTCGTCTCGTAGCCATGCATCACCATGCCGAGGGAGTCGCCGACGAGGAGGAAATCGACGTGAGGGTCGATGATGCGCGCGGTATGGGCGTGATAGGCGGTGAGCCCCACGATCGGGGCGCCCCCTTTGCGCTTGGCGATGTCCGGCGCGGTCACGCGCTTGATGGCAAATTCCTGGGACACGTCTTCCAGACTCCTCAAGAACGGCGGAGACCCCTTTCAAGAACGGCGGAGACCCCTTGATCTTATGGCAGAGATATAGGGAGTTTTGCAGCGCAAAAAAGCGGCTGCGAGGACCCTAACGATCAAGGAAGCGGCCTGGTGCCGATCAGGAGCGGGTGCAGCCATACCAAGAAGGCCACGTAGAGAGCGGCGCCGAGCACCACGGCGATGACGTCGTTGCGCGGCGGCCCCGTCGCCGGCACGGTGATCAGCCCGGTCGCCTCGCGCCTCTTCAAGGTGATGCGGTCATAGGCGGCATAAGCCAGGAACGAGGCGAACAGGATGATGGAGGCGAGGTCGCCATTGGCGATGAGATGGGCGAGCGCCCAGATCTTGATGGCGATGAGGAACGGATGCTTGAGCCTCGCCTTGATCCGCCCCGGCACATAGGCCGCGACCAGGAAGATGAAGGCCGGTAGCATGAGGACGACCGCCACCCACCGCGTCCACGAGGGCGGCGACCAAACCTGGATGAGCGGTGCCCGCGCGAAGCCGTAGACCAGGAGCACGAAGCTCGCGACGGAGAGCAGCGAGAAGAACGCCTTGTAGCCGTTCTCGCCCAACCAGCCGATCAGCCTCTCGCGCAAGCCGGCAACGGTCGGCAGCAGATGAAGGCCGAGAAAGACGGCAATGCCGATGATGAGCAGGGTCATGAGTCCAGCCTAGCGCGCAACCGCCCTCGCCTCTTAATCCGTGACCGGCGGTCCGAAGCGGTTCGGACCGGGCGTTCCGGCGAGGAAGCCGACCTCGACCAAGAACCAGATCGCGCCGACGATAGGGATCAGCAAGATCAAGTTCCACCATCCCGACTTGTCGCGGTCATGCCAGCGCTTGATGTAGATGAGGATGGCCGGAACCAGGACTGCAAGCGAAAAAATGCCGCTCAACAGCCCAATTCCGTCCTGCTTGTCATACGTCCCGATCGCCATATCGATCAAGGCCAGAACAATGCTGGCGATAAAGCAGGGAAGAACCAGGCGAAGCCAGAATTGCTGCCGGTTCACGCGGCCCTGGGCCGAAAGATAGAATTGCTTCCAATCGAAGTTCATGGATGGATGCCCCCCCTTTACCTCGAACCAGCAGCAAAGCTTACGGATGGCCGCTCCGTCAACAAGAACCGCAATTCGGGGCCATCACGAAGGCCGCTGGTCACCGGATACAAGCGTTCCCGGGCATGACGGCCGAAGCGTCGGCTACGCCGAGGATCACCGGTTTGACCCCGAAACCAAATGACTCACGTCGATGCCAAGCCGCGCGGCCACGCGCCGCGCCGTCTGCTCGCGCTGTGCCGTGATCGCTTCCCCCGAACGCCGAGCGGTTTCCAACACAGACGAAGGCGCCGTCTTCGGCGTACCGCTGTCGAACGGCGGCTCGGGCGCGTATTGCATATAGAGCTGCAAGGTCTGGGCGACCTCATCGCCGCGGAGATCGGCGGCAACGTGAAGGGCCCCGTCGATGCCCGCCGTCACACCGGCCGCAAAGACAAACTTCCCGTCTTTGACCACCCGCTCGTCGATTGGAACAGCGCCGAAAAACGGCAGCAAATGGAAGGAACCCCAGTGCGTCGTCGCCCGGCGCCCCTTAAGCAGGCCGGCGGCCCCCAAGATCAGCGCGCCGGTGCACACCGAGAAGACGCATCGCGCACCCTCCGCCTGACGCCGCACTCACGAGAGCACCTCCTCGTCCTCCAATGCCTCCTGCCCGTGGCCCCCCGGGATATGCAGGACGTCGAGCTGCGGCGCGTCCTTTAGCAAAGCATCGGGCGTCAAGCACAGGCCGCGCACATCGCGCACCGGCTCGACGGTCTTGGCGAACACGCGGTAGGTCGCATTCGGGAGGCGGGACAGAACCTCAAAGGGGCCGGTCAGATCGATCTGGTCCAATCCGTCGAACAACAACGAGCCGATCTGCAGATGGGTGTCAGCAGCGATCATGGCGAGATTGATCCTTGTGCCTACTGCGTGCCCACGAACAAAGCTTGGGACAGCCCGGCCGTCAATTGCAACCGGTTCCCCAACGTCGCCTTCCTTCTCGTAGGCACGCGACGTCATCGCCGCGACGGGGTTGCGTCCGGGACTTGCCAGAGTGCCCTCATCAAGATGAGGGGATGGCGCGCCGAAAAGCGCAAACCTTTGGCTCGTGCCTTGCGGCACGCGGGCGCCTTTCGGCGCGCCAGTCGCGGCAATTTATCGGCGCCGGACCGCGCTTTCGCCGTAAGTGCCCCGCGTCCCGTCGTTTGGCCTCGCATCGGGAGGGAACGGGTCGCGTTTGGTGAAGGCCTTACGGTCATCCTGGCGGGGCCTCGTAATGGACCCGGGCGGGCGCCGCCCGAGTGCCGGTCTTGCGAAACCGGCCCGCAGGGCACCGCACCTCGTCCCGCTGTCACGACGCCTCATGGTGCGCCCCTCAACGGACGAGGTGGGAGCAGGATAAATGCGATTCGCGATGCGGGGATAAGTCTTGAAACGTCGTTCGGCTTTGTGCCGGAACCCGACATTCCTTCCAGGCCGCTTCCGTTTGGCGCGGCCCTTCCGCTATGACTCCGAGATGATCTTCGCCCCGACCTCTGACCGAGGAGAGAAGCGCGGTCCGCTGCCCGGCTTCGCGCTCCGTGCCGCCGCGATCGCGGCAGTCGCGCTGATCTCTGGCCACGCGTTCGGCCAAGACGCGATCGCTCCGCCTAAGGTGACCGCTTCCGCCGTCTTCGTGCTCGATGCCGACACCGGGCAGCCCCATTATCGGAAGAATGAAGACAAAGCGTTCAGGATCCTGAGCATCACGAAATTGATCACCGCCTATGTCCTGGTGCAGCGCCTGGGCGGGCAGCTGTCCGACACCGAGACGATCACCCAGGCGGATCTTGTGCCCGGGTCGACGGCAGGCCTTCGCAAAGGCGACGTCTGGAGCTTGGAGAACCTGCTTTACGGCATGCTGCTGGTCTCCGGAAACGATGCCGCGCTCGCCGTCGCCGATCACGTCGGACGTGCGATCCTCGCCCAAGAAAAGAAGCGCGGCAGCTCGATCAAGCGCTTCGTACAGGAGATGCGATCCGCCGCCGCCGGCCTTGGCGCAAAACACACGCAATTTGCCGATCCCTACGGTCTTTCCCCGTCAAACGTTGCAACGGCTCGCGACGTGGGGCTGATGGGGCGCACCATCTTTCGCGATGCGAGATTGCTGCCGTTTTGGCGGTGCGCGCGGCGAACGCTAAGCATCGGCGGACCAGAGGCGCGTACGGTCACGCTCGACAGCACCATCGAGATGCTCGGCGAAGAGGATATCATTGGGGCAAAGACGGGATCGCATGTCAGCAAGAACATCTACCATCTCGTCGTGGGGTGGCGGGCGCCAAGCGGGCAGACGATCATCGCCGTGGTCCTGGGCAGCGCAGACCATCCCTCCCGCTACAATGATATGCGGGCTATCTTGGCAGCCTTGCCGCGCGACTTTCCAGAACTGGCCGAACCGGCCGCATCCTCAGGCGCGGCGTCGCAGGACGGCGGCGTAAAGAGCTGCCCGTAGCCGCAGGCCTCTGCGCCAATGCGATTTTACCGCGAAAACTCAGAACTCGAGATTCTGACAACAAACGTCCGCTTCGGGTCACAAGCGGAAGCATCGTATCTCGCGCGGGATACCAGCTTCGCCAGCATGACGGAGGCAAATGGCGCCGCTACTCCCACTCGATGGTTCCGGGGGGTTTGGAGGTGATGTCGTAGACCACGCGGTTGATGCCGCGCACCTCGTTGATGATGCGCCGTGCGGCAGCCCCCAAGAATTCATGGGAGAAGTCGTAATAATCGGCGGTCATGCCGTCGAGCGAGGTGACGGCGCGCAGCGCGCAGACGAAGTCATAGGTGCGGGCGTCTCCCATCACGCCGACGGTGCGGACGGGCAACAGCACGGCAAAGGCCTGCCAGATCTTGTCGTAGAGGCCGCGCTTCCTGATCTCGTCGAGATAGATGGCGTCGGCCTTGCGTAGAATCGCGAGCTTCTCCTCGGTCACCTCGCCGGGGATGCGGATGGCGAGGCCAGGGCCCGGGAAAGGGTGGCGATTGACGAAGGCGGGCGGAAGCCCCAGCTCGCGGCCGAGCACCCGCACCTCGTCCTTGAACAGTTCGCGCAAGGGCTCGATCAGCTTGAGCCGCATGCGCTCGGGCAAGCCCCCGACATTGTGGTGCGATTTGATGGTGGCGGACGGCCCGCCGGTCGCCGAGACGCTCTCGATCACGTCGGGATAGAGCGTGCCCTGCGCCAGGAACTCGACATGGCCCAACCGGTCCGCTTCCGCCTCGAACACATCGACGAACAGCTTGCCGATCATCTTGCGCTTCACTTCGGGGTCGGTGACGCCTTGCAGCGCATCGAGAAACCGCGCGGCGGCATCGACCGCGACGAGCGGGATATTGTAGTGGCCGCGGAACAGCTCGACGACCTCCGTCGCCTCGGCCTCGCGCAGGAGGCCGTGATCAACGAAGATGCAAGTCAGCTGCTCGCCGATCGCCTCATGGATCAGCAGCGCGGCGACGGCAGAATCGACCCCGCCCGACAGCCCGCAAATGACGTGGCCGTCGCCCACCTGCTCGCGGATGCGCGCGATCTCGCGCGCGCGGAACTGGGTCATGGTCCAATCGCCCGGGCAGCCGGCGATGGTACGGACGAAGTTCGCGAGCAAGGCCGCGCCTTTCGGCGTGTGCACCACTTCGGGATGGAACTGGAGCCCGTAGAGCCGCCGCGAGTCGTCGGCGATGGCCGCGAACGGCGCGCCCGTAGAGATCCCCACGGCGCGGAAGCCCGGCGGCAGCCTGGTCACACGGTCGCCATGGCTCATCCAGACGGGCGCGCGCTCGCCCTCCTGAAAGACGCCGTCGAACAGCGGGGTCTCGTCGATGATCTGTAGCTCGGCGCGGCCGAACTCTCTGGTATGCCCGCCTTCGACCTGGCCGCCCAACGCCGCCACCATGGCCTGCTCGCCATAGCAGATGCCGAGCACGGGCACCCCGGCCGTAAAGAGCGCCTGCGCGGCCTGCGGAGTGCCGGTCTCGTGCACGCTGGCCGGACCGCCCGACAGGATGATGGCCTTGGGCGGAACCGGCCCCAGCGCTGCTTCCGCCTTGTCGAACGGCACGATCTCGGAATAGACGCCGGCCTCGCGCACGCGGCGCGCGATAAGCTGCGTCACCTGGCTGCCGAAATCGACGATGAGGACGCGGTCTTGCGCGGGCTTAGGCATTTCGTCCGACATGGCCGGTGGTTATAGCAGCGTCTTCGAGTCGGCAATGACTCTCCTAGATACCCTCTCCCGATAGGAGGAGACCGGCTGGGGGCGCCACGCCACGAGCCTCCGGTGGCGCATGCCACCCTTCGGCGTGATAGAAGCGGGGCCGGACAACCAGTCAGCGTGGGTCATTGCCTTGCCAACAACCAAGCCGCACTTCGGCGCAGCTGCGCTTATCGCGCTGATCCTGCTCACCATTCCCGCAACCGCGCGAGCCGCGCCGGCTTCCACCCAACGCGATTTCGCGGGGCCGGTCGATGTGGACGGGCGGAAGCTCTACGTCGAATGCAAGGGGACCGGCAGCCCCACGGTGGTCCTCATCGCCGGCTATCGCAATAATGCCGAGATCTGGACCACCCCGCCGGGGCCAGGACTTACCCCCGTCTTTGATGCCGTCTCCGGGTTCACGAGGGTGTGCACCTATGACCGCCCGGGCACCATCCTCGATGCCACGCATTTGAGTCGCAGCGAGCCCGTGCCCATGCCGCGCACCGCCGAGGCGGTCGCCTACGAGCTGCACGATCTGCTCGATGCGGCGAACATCCAGGGGCCTTACGTGCTCGTGGCGCACTCCCTCGGCGGTATCTTCGCGCGGCTCTATGCCAGCACCTATCGCAACGACGTTGCCGGGCTTGTCCTGGTCGATGCCTGGCCCGAAGCCATGCCGAAGTTGCTCGGCCCCGAGCAATGGGCGGCTTACCTCAAGCTTTCCGACCCCGCGCCCCCCGGACTTGAGTCTTATCGCGATCTCGAAAGAATCGATTTCGGCGCGGCCTCGGAGCGCATGGAGCAAGAGGCGGCGCAAAGCCCACTCTATGGTCTTCTGCTCTTCGTTCTGTCGCGCGCCAAGCCGGTCGCGCTTCCGCCGAACGTGCCGGCCGAGTTCTCGCAAGACGCGTTCGAGGCGGCGTGGCGCAAGGGGCAAGACGAGCTCGCCGCCTTGCTGCCCGATACCCGCCACGTCATCGCGATCGAGAGCGACCATTACATCCAGCTCGAGCAGCCCGCTCTAGTCACCGATGCCGTGCGCCAGGTGGTCGAGGCGGTGCGCGATCCGGCGTCCTGGGGAGAGCACGCACAATGACCGAGGGCTGCGACGAGCAAGGCTCGTTCGAGGAGCGTCTCCGCCTCCAGATCGAGGCCTACCATGCGTCCGCTCTTGTCTATGCCGCGGTCAAGCTCGGTCTGCCCGACAGGATGGGGACGCGAGCCTGGACCGCCGAGCACCTGGCCGAGGAATTGGTCCTCTCGCCCCCGCATCTCTTTCGCTTCTTGCGTGGCTTATGCGCCCTCGGCGTTTGCGAGGAGCTGCCCGACAAGACCTTCGCCTTGGCGCGTGCCGGGCACTCTCTGCAGTCCGGCGCGCCGTCGCATCTCGCCGAGAAAGTCCTGATCGTCGTCGAGCAATATTGGCAGCCCTGGGCCAATCTTGTTTCCTGCCTGCAAACGGGCTCGCCTGCCTTCGAGCAGGTGTTCGGCATGACGGTGTGGGAGTGGCGAGGCTTGCACCGGGAGCAAGGCGACATTTTCAATTCCTATTTGGCAAAGGAGACGCTCGCCCAGGCTGAGGGAATCATCGATGCGTTGGATGTCTGCGATATTTGCACCGTCGCCGATATCGGCGATGGTGGCGGCGGCCTGATCGCTGCGGTGGTGAGGGCCAACCCGCATGTCGACGGCGTCTTGTTCGATCGACCGCAAACGCTAGAGACGGCAAAGCCCTTCTTGCAGTCGCTTGGCGTGGCCGAGCGCGTCCAATGCGTGGGCGGCGATTTCCTGAGCGCGGTCCCGGTCAAGGCCGATCTGTATCTCTTGAAGAGCGTGCTTCAGCAATGGGGGGACGCTGAAAGCCTTGCGATCTTGCGCAATTGCCGTTCGGCCATGCCTGAGGCCGCGCGGCTGCTCATCATCGAGCGCCTCCTTCCTAAGCGCGCGGTGGAGGACCCGGCAGCCGTCATCGTCGATCTACACATGATGACGATCTCTGGCGGGCGGGGTCGAAGTCTTGAGCAGCTCGAGCGGTTGCTGTCGCAAACAGGCCTCGCGATGTCGAAAGTAACGCCGACCCGCTCAGGCCTGACCATCATCGAGACTGTCCGCCGCTAAAACGTATTGCGGAGAAACAAACAGTCCCGATCTCGTCGCAAGATTGGAACAGGGGACGATAGTCAGCTGCGCTTCCAGACGACGTCCCAATAGGTCCCGCCCGCGTCCCTCTGCGCGAATGCGTTGCGCGCGATTTCCACAAAGCCTTGATCATTCAAGTATCGATCGAGCTCTACGAGCCTGGCGCCACCG